>DASQBW010000663.1:0-6507 GCA_035635015.1 Draconibacterium sp.
GAATGAAGGTTGGATCCTTTTTCGTTTTAGGGCCATTAAACCAGCAGAGATCATTGAAAATCCCATTCGTGAAGCAATGTCATCATGAGGATTAAAGAAAGTTAGATTGGTGATGAATCGTCAACATGACATTTGGTAAAAAACCGGTAAGGCGGGTAATGTCATCATAACGTTCATGAGGAATCAGGCTCAGGTTATTGCAAAAGTCTTGTATTTGCTATCTTTGAGTAGAATTTAATAAAAATTAAAATATGGCACGAACCTACTGGAAACCCGGAACAATCATCTATCCATTGCCTGCCGTTATGGTAAGTTGTGGCGAAAATCCTGAAGAATACAACATTATAACAATTGCGTGGACGGGTACGATTAACAGCGACCCGCCAATGTGTTATATTTCGGTTCGTCCGGGGAGGCATTCATACGATATAATAAAACGTACAGGTGAGTTTGTTATAAACCTTACTACCGAGCAACTGGCGCGTGCCACCGACTGGTGTGGTTGCCGTTCAGGGAGCAAGTACAACAAATGGAAAGAAATGAACCTGACTCCGGCACCCGCGAAAATGGTTAAAGCTCCGATTATTGAAGAATCTCCGGTAAACATCGAGTGCCGTGTAAAAGATATTATAGAGCTGGGCTCGCACCACATGTTTATTTCCGAAGTGCTTAGTGTTTCGGTTGACGATACTTACATGAATAAAGACGAGGCTTTTAGTTTCTCAAAAGCCAATCCATTGGTATATAGTCATGGCCATTATTTCGGAATGGGAAAACGCATCGGAAAATTTGGTTGGTCGGTCGAAAAAAAGAAACGTAAGAAATAATTGTTTCAGGCTTTAAATTCTGGCAATTGGTTTCATCATCGATAGGTGAAATAAATCATTCTTTTTAAACATTTTCCGCTCTTTTTTTGTAATCCTTTTATATTTCTGAAGACTATTCAGAGCAAATAAAATAGAATAATATGAAGAGCATTTATTTATTAGCAGCAATTTTTTTTATGAATATAGGATTAGTAACAGCACAAAAAAATCCGCTATTAGGCGATTTTAATACACCACACGATGCGGCTCCTTTTGATAAGGTTAAAAACGAACATTTTTTGCCGGCTTTTGAGGTAGCCATAAAAGAAGGAAAAGCAGAGGTTGAAAAAATAAAGAACAATCCGGACGAACCGACTTTTGAAAACACAGTGGTTGCGCTTGATGAAGTTGGCCGTTTGTTAAGCCGTACTTCAGGTATATTTTTTAACCTGATGAGTGCGGAAACCAACGACGAGATGCAGGACATCGCTCAACAGGTATCACCGATGTTAACAGCATTCCAAAACGATATATCGTTAGATCCGGTACTTTTCGAAAGGATTAAGGCCATTTACAACAAAAAGGATGAACTGGATTTAACTATAGAACAACAAACGCTATTAGAAAATAACTACATCGGCTTTGTTAGAAGCGGAGCAAACTTATCGGATGCCGATAAAGAAAAATTTCGTGAATACAGCACTGAGCTTTCGAAACTAAGTCTCGATTTTGGGGAGAATGTGCTAAAGGAAACGAATAAATACGAACTGCACATAACCGATAAAAGTAAGCTAAGCGGACTAACCGAAAGCGCATTGGAAGCCGCTGCAGGTAAAGCTAAAACCAAAGAAAAAGAGGGTTGGATTTTTGATATTACCGTACCAAGCTACCAGCCTTTTATGAAATATGCCGATAACCGTGAATTGCGGAAGGAAATGTACATGGCTTATAATTCAAAATCATTTAAAGGAGATGAATTTGATAACCAGTCCAACATAAAACGAATAGTTGAATTGCGTTTGGAGATGGCAAAACTGTTGGGGTATAAAAACTACGCCGATTATGTGTTGGAGCGCCGAATGGCCATGAATCCGGGAGGTGTTTATGGTTTGCTTGACGACCTGTATGAGGCATCGTATAAAGTAGCTAAGCAGGAAAAGGCCGAGATTGAAGGATACGCCCGTAAAAATGGTTTCGAAGGTGAATTAATGCCCTGGGACTGGAGCTATTACAGCGAGAAGTTAAAAGTTGAGAAGTTCGATTTAAACGATGAAATGCTAAAGCCATACTTTGAGCTCAGCAATGTGGTTGATGGTGTTTTTGGACTGGCAACTGAGCTTTATGGTGTAACCTTTAAAGAGAACAAAAACATTCCGGTGTACAACGATGAGGTTACAGCTTATGAGGTTTTTGATGCCGACGGAACTTTTCTTTCGGTATTTTACACCGACTTTCATCCACGTGCCGGTAAACAAGGTGGTGCATGGATGAACGATTTTAAAGGGCAATGGATTCAAAACGGAGTTGATTCGCGTCCACATGTTACCATTGTAATGAACTTTACCCGTCCGACTGAAACTAAGCCAGCACTTTTAACCTTTTACGAGCTTGAAACATTTATGCACGAATTTGGCCATGCATTGCACGGTATGTTGGCAAATTCTACTTACTCAAGCCTTTCGGGTACCAATGTTTATCGCGATTTTGTTGAGTTACCATCACAAATAATGGAAAACTGGGCAGTTGAAAAAGAGTTTCTCGATCGTTTTGCAAAACATTATAAAACCGGCGAACCGATTCCCGCAGAATTAGTTGATAAAATTGTTGATTCGCAAAATTATCTGGCCGGTTATCTTTCTGTACGTCAGTTAAGCTTTGGTTACCTCGACATGGCCTGGCATTCGCTTGAAACACCTTACGAAGGAAGTGTTAAAGATTTTGAGGAACAAGCCTGGAAGAAGACCCAGATTTTTCCTGAAATTGATGGTGTTTGTATGAGTACACAATTTAGCCACTTATTCTCAGGAGGATATGCTGCAGGATATTACGGTTATAAATGGGCCGAAGTGCTGGATGCCGATGCTTTTAGTGTGTTCAAAGAAAAAGGTTTGTTTAATAAAGATGTTGCGGCTTCTTTCCGTAAAAACATTTTGGAAAAAGGCGGTACTGAACATCCAATGACTTTGTACAAACGTTTCCGCGGACAGGAACCAACTGTTGATGCATTGCTAAAACGAAGTGGATTATTGTAAACCACGAACAAATAATATTGAAAAAGGCATCTCGCAACGGGGTGCCTTTTTTGTATGTATTATTAGCTTTGCAAAAAAACAATGATAGAACTACTTAGAACCAGACGCAGCATTCGAAAATACACCAACCAGAAAGTAGAAACCGAAAAAATTGAACTGCTTAAAGAAGCTGCATTGCGATCGCCATCCTCAAAAAATATAAATCCCTGGGAGTTTATTTTTATCGATGACAAGTTACTGTTAGAACAATTAAAAAACTGCAAACCTCATGGTGTTGCACCGCTTTCAACTGCACCGCTTGCCATTGTGGTATGCGCCGACGAAACCAAAAACGATGTTTGGGTGGAAGATTGCTCCATCGCGTCCATTTTGCTGCAATTAAGCGCACAATCGCTGGGTTTGGGAAGTTGCTGGGTGCAAATCAGAAAACGCATGCACTCCGAAACTGTTTCAGCAGAAAAGTACATTCAGGATTTACTATATATCCCCGCAAATTTCAGGGTACTGAGCATTGTAACCATTGGCTATCCGGAAAAGACACGCGATGGTAAACCTTTTGATGAACTGCAGTTTGAAAAGATCAGGTTAAATAATTTTGAGTAATAAAAAGTCAGTGATAGCCTCACTAAATGTGAGTTTATCACTATATATCAATATTGTTAAAAGAAGTCATCAAATTCATCCGGAGTATTGTTCTTTTGCTCCTGCTCATCGCAATCGAGGTTAATGTCGAAATCATCCGGCCTTTTAAATTCCATTTCTTCCTC
This sequence comes from Draconibacterium sp., assembly GCA_035635015.1. GTDB lineage: Bacteria > Bacteroidota > Bacteroidia > Bacteroidales > Prolixibacteraceae > Draconibacterium. The sequence goes on from DASQBW010000663.1 coordinate 3,826, forward strand.
GTTGTATCCGATCGATTCGTCGGCCAATACGCGCTTATAAAAATAGCCCCAAATGGGCAGCGCCATGTTTGCTCCCTGCCCGGACCCAATAGTTTTAAAGTGAATACCTCTTAAATCGGCACCTGTCCAAACTCCGGCAGTAAGTTTTGGTGTTGTACCAATAAACCAACCATCAGAGTGGTTCTGAGTCGTTCCTGTTTTTCCGGCAATTGGCATGTCGAAATCTCCATACTCTTCTCTTACCCTTTCACGCCACAGATTTGTGCTTCGTAAACGAACCCCTGTTCCTTCATTGATTACACCTTCCAGCAAATTCAGCATCAGGTAGGCAGTTTGTTCATCTATGGCCTCATGGCGCTCAGGAACAAAACGTGCAATTACGTTGCCGTGACGGTCTTCAATTTTTGTTATGAAATAGGGTTTGATAAACACTCCCAGATTTGCGTAGGTGTTAAAAGCACCAACCATTTCGTATAAAGTAACATCCGAAACACCAAGGAACATCGAGTTCACTGGCTCGATAGGACTGTAAATTCCCATATGTTTCATTACATCAACCACTGCCTGCGGGTTGTATTGTTTTAGTACCCAGGCCGAAATGCGGTTTTTTGAGTTGGCAAGTCCCCATTTCAGGGTTACCATCTTTCCATCCATTTCTTCGTCAACATCCGAATCTTTAGGCTCGTAAATGGTGCCGTCCCACTGTATAAACTGCTGGCTTACATAAGGAACTTTTGTACAGGGTGTAAGTCCGTTTTGCATGGCCAAAGTATAAAGAAATGGTTTAACCGTTGAGCCTACCTGACGTTTTCCATCTTTTACCATGTCGTACATAAAGTACTGGTAGTTGGGGCCTCCAACGTAAGCTTTTACTTTACCGCTTTCAGTATCCATGGCCATAAACGATGAGCGGAAAAAGCGCATGTAGTATTTTATCGAATCCATTGGTGTCATTAGGGTGTCAACCTGGCCTCCCCATTTAAACACAGTCATTTCAACAGGTTTATTAAAGGTTTCCTTTATTTCCGCAAAATCCTTTCCTGCAAGGTTCATTACCCGGTAACGCTCGCTTTTTCTTATTTCGAGATCTAACAGGTGTTCAACTTCTTCATCGCTCATATTGTCGCCAAAAGGAGGATTTTTAAGCTCACCCATGTGTTCATCAAAAAGTGGTTGCAAATTGTTACTCAAATGCTCTTCCACAGCTTCAACGGCATATTTTTGCATGCGCGAATCGAGGGTGGTATAAATTTTTAAGCCGTCGGTGTAAATGTTGTAAGGCTCGCCATTGGGCTTGGTATTTTTATTGCACCAGCCAAAAAGCGGGTTATTTTCCCATTCGTCCAGGTCTTCAATGTATTTTTGCTCCTGCCACGAGGCATAATTTTCGCGCTCCGGTTTTTTGGCGGTTAATGTTAATCTCAAATATTCGCGGAAATAAGGTGCAGGTCCCAGCTTGTAGTCAACCTTTTTGTATTCCAGATCGAGAGGTAATTGTTTAACAGAATCCGCAGTTTCCTGACTAATGTAGCCGTATTTCTCCATTTGTTTCAAAACCACATTTCTTCGCTGAATTACCATTTCCGGACGTCGGATCGGGTTATAAAGCGAAGAGTTTTTAGCCATACCAACCAGCATGGCTGCTTGGTGTAGTTGCAGGGAGTCGGGTTGAACATTAAAATAAACATCGGCTGCCGAACGAATGCCAACTGCATTATTCAGGTAGTCGTATTTGTTCAGGTACATCAAAATAATTTCTTCTTTGGTATAGCTGCGTTCCAGTTTAACGGCAATAACCCATTCCTTAAATTTTCGCAATACCAGTTCCGTTTTACTGGTATTCTGGTCGCGTGGGAAAAGCATTTTTGCCAGCTGCTGACTTAAAGTACTTCCGCCACCTGAACTGGTATCACCGGTAACAATCCCTTTAACAACACGAATAAGTCCACGAAAATCAATTCCTGAATGTTCATAAAAACGAACGTCTTCTGTTGCCACCAGCGCATCGATTAAATGCGGTGGCAGGTTTTGATAATCTACATAGGTTCGGTTTTCCTGATTAAAGTATTTATCTATCGTTGGACCGTCTTCAAAATAGATTTCAGAAGCCAGGATATTTTTTGGGTTTTCCAGCTCTTCAAAACTCGGCATAAATCCGAGATTCCCCTTGGCTATCAGGAAGAAAAGGAGAAAAACAGATAGGATACCAACGGCCACTATCGACCAAAAAATGAGGATGTATTTTTTAAAATTAATTTTCTTTTCGCTCATGAACCTTGCGGATTTTATTGTGGGAACAAATATATATGATTCTACCCTCGAACAATTTTATTAACGCACTGAAAATGTATAATATTTTATTTTTTTAAAAATAAAATCATCATTTTCAATTATATAGAAATTGAAAAAATAGCGCAATTAATTTTGAACTTAGCTCATCATTTTCTTTAATTTGCAGAAATTTTAGGAAAGGATTAGAAAATATATGCATAAGAATCTGGTTATAGTCGAGTCGCCGGCAAAGGCAAAAACAATCGAAAAATTTCTTGGAGACGGATATACGGTCACCTCAAGTATGGGGCATGTACGGGATCTGGAAAAGAAAGATTTTGGCATTGATATTCAGAACAATTACCAACCCAAGTACATCGTTTCTTCCGATAAGAAAAAGATTGTATCAGA
>DASQBW010000664.1:0-2511 GCA_035635015.1 Draconibacterium sp.
TACAGGAGGGATTCGTGGTTCGGAGAAAAGCGTGGAACGATTCTATCCACGAAGTTTCAATATGGGCATTTCGAAAGAGGTATACAACAAAATCGGGGGAATGCGGCTGCGTTACTATGGCGAAGACACCGACTTTTCGGCACGTATCTACGATGCCGGATTCCACGTAGGACTAGTTCCCGATGCCTATGTGTATCACAAACGAAGAACAAGTATACCCCTGTTCTTCAAACAGATATCAAGGATTGGGATGTCTCGCATTGTAATTGGAAAATTACATAAACACATGCTGAAACCGATTCACCTTTTACCCGCAATCTTAATAATTGGATTAATTTTCTTATTGCTACTAACATTAACTTTCCCTGTGTTATTTGGGTGGCTATGGATTCCTGTTGCAATCGTATTTCTTTTAATATGTATTATTGCATTTATTCAGTCCTTTAAAATGTACCAAAATATTAAAATTGGTTTCCTTTCTGTTTTGGCATTAAATATTCAGGTATTTGGTTATGGTTATGGCCTTTTAAAAGGAATTTGGAGATTTAAAATAAAAAGGACAGCAGTTGAGAACGTGTAAAAACCGTTAATAGTTATTGAGGTACAACAATCATTTTTATCTTTACACTTCCGAATATTAAATCCATTGTAATCAAATGAAAACCATAGTAAGGTCCATCACACCACACCTCATCAGCTTAGTTGCCTTTCTTGCATTTGCATCTGTTTATTTCTATCCTGCCTACGAAGGGAAATCCCTTCAGGGTGAAGATGTTGTTGGAACCTATGGCTCTGCACGCGAGAAAAAAGACGCTCAATATTTTGAAGGGAATACAGCACTCTGGAACGGATCAATTTTCAGTGGAATGCCAGATCTGGTTTTCTCTAAGTTCAAAGGAGCAACCAACCTCCGAACCATATACAATCTTCCACGTCGTTTGGGTGTGCCACACGAGGTATCATCTCTTTTATGGTACATGATCGGATTTTATATTCTGCTGCTAACCCTGGGAGCTAAGCCCTTCGTCTCGGCTGGAGGGGCGATTGCCTTCTCCATTTCTACCTACTATGTGATTATTATTCTGGCCGGCCATTATATGAAAGTAGATACGCTGGCATTAATTCCTCCTACTCTGGCAGGTATTCTTCTTGTTTTTCGAGGACGATATTTATGGGGATTTATTTTGACATCCTTTTTCCTTGCATTCCAGATCAGTATGGCACATATACAGATGATGTATTATTTTTTGCTTTCATTGATTATACTTGGCGGAATTCAATTCTATTTTCATCTAAAACAGAAAAAACTAAAACAATTTTTTATTGCTGCCACAATATTGATTGGTGCTGCCATAATGGGAATAGCACCCAATTCAGGAAAACTGATTACTTATTATAAGTATAACGATTTTTCAATTCGTGGGAATAGCGAACTAACTATTGGCCAGTCAGAGAATGCCACAGCCACTAAAGGGTTGGATAAAAACTACATTAATATGTGGAGCAGTGGTGTAGATGAAGCTATGATGGTAATTGTGCCAAATGTAAAAGGAGGATCTACCGGTTTGGTAAATCAAAACAGGGAATTACTTAATAAGGCACCACGTCAATACCGGGAAACTTTAGGAAATATGAACCAATACTGGGGCGATCAGCCGTTTAGTGGTGGTCCGAATTACCTTGGAATCATATTTGTATTCCTATTTGTACTGGGAGCTTTTCTTCTTCCGGGACGATTAAAACTAGCTGCTACAATTCCGGTTATATTATTCTTCTTCCTGTCTATGGGAGGCAGTTTCTCTGCCTTTACAAACCTCTTTATAGATTATGTACCAATGTACAACAAATTCCGGGCACCGGTTTCAATTCTGGCTGTTGCTGCAATATGGCTGGGATTACTGGGAATGCTGACACTTTATAAAATTTATACCGATGCTTCACTTCTTGAAAAAAAGACGAAAATACCGGGCCTCAATCGTACTTATCCATCATATTTGGTTGTCTCTTCATTATTTATTGGCTTTTTGTTAATCAACATTTTATTCCCCAACCTTTTTAATTCATACATTAGCGAAGCCGAGTACAGCCAGTTCAATTCACTACGTAATCAGCCCAATGTTGGAGGTCAAATTGACGCATTAATATCTGTTCTTACCGATTTTCGAATTGATGTATTTCGGGCTGACCTTTGGCGTTCACTTATGTTTGTATTACTAATTACTGCTGCCATATATTTTTATAAAACTGGTAAATTAAAGGCTAATATTATGGTAGCAGCGGTAATTCTTCTTGCCGTTATTGATTTTTGGGGAGTAAGCCGACGCTATGTACCGCTTGATCATTTTACAAAACGTGGCGCTGCTGTAAAACAAGCTCACCAATTATCCAACATAGATCGCCAAATCTATCAAATGGAGTTGACCCAAAATCCCGCAATAGAGGATACCATCAGGGAGCTTACTGCACAATTTAATCCCTCAACAGAGGAAGAAAATGAGCGCATTCTTACTT
>DASQBW010000665.1:0-4633 GCA_035635015.1 Draconibacterium sp.
AATAAAACCGGGGCGCGCAATTAAAGCAAAAAGTGTTTTGAAAAAACGGGTATCGAAAGCAAAAAAGTCGCCCAAAAAATTGTAAAAGATAAAACCAAAAGGTTTGTCGTATTCTTTTACTGCCTGGCCACAATTCGGACAAAAATGCCCCGAAAAATTTGTTCCACAATTTAAACAATCAACATCGATGTGCCAGGTGGATTTGTCTTTCGCCTTAAAACGCGCTGTAAGTTTAGACCACATTTTCATATTCGCGATTCTCCTTCATATCAATTTCCCATCCTTCAATAAACGGAAAAATGGAAGGTGCAAACGATCGGATCGGTTCATACATCCGTGAATTCTCTTTGACTTTGCGTGAAAGAATATGCACGTCCTCATCGATTTTGTCAAAAACAACCAATATTATGCTTAATATTAAGGCTGATTTTAGAACTCCGAAAACCAATCCGGCCAGTTTATTGGCAAACCCCAGCAAAACGGTTTCGGCCATTTTGCTTACCGCACTACCAACAATGTGTACCAAAATAACGATAACGACAAAGGTGATTACAAACGAAATAATATTCATGTGTTTCGAATGCATGTTGAAATTCTCGATCAGAAATTCGGTTGTAACGTATGAAAATTTAATCGCTCCCCAGATCCCCAAAATGAGTGCTGCAATTGATGCTACTTCCGAAATAAGGCCTTTACTAAAACCATTTATTGCTGCCAGCAACAACAAAATACCTAATACAATATCGATATAGTTCATACATTAAATGCGTTAATTTTCAAAGGTACAATATGTAACTCGCACTTCTTATAATTATCCTTCTGAGTATAACTATTTTAAATGCTCGTTTCATACAATAATTTCAATGGATGTTAGGTTTACCCGAAACAAATTGAAGTGGTAAATATAAAAATTCGTGATCAGTTAAAAAACCGGTCAATCGGCCAGCGAACAGATTTTATGGTTAAACGAACTTTTTTCCTAATTTATTTTCCGTGGTGCGCAATTATTGCCTCTTACAACATGATTTCTGATTGCATAATTGCCATTATTATTCATAAATTTGGCAACCGTACAATATAAATTTTACACATGCCTCTTTTAAATTCAGTTATTAAGTGGGTTAACATTAAGCGGAATTACCAGATTCAATATTATCGCGAATATCCACACGACATTCAAAATGAAATGTTATTTAGTTTGTTACAAAATGCAAAACACACTGAATGGGGCAAAGCACACAACTTCGATGATGTTACGTCGCTGAAAACCTTTCAGAAGGCCACTCCCCTGCAAACCTATGAGGACATAAAACCTTATGTTGAACGTTTGAGAAATGGAGAAAAAAACTTGCTTTGGCCGGGGGAAGTAAAGTGGTTTGCCAAATCGAGCGGTACTACCAGCGACAAAAGCAAATTTATTCCGGTTACTGAAGAAGCCTTGGAAGATTGTCACTTGCGTGGGCCAAAAGATATTTTTGCACAGTATATAACCTCCAATCCTGACTCGAAAGTGTTAAAAGGAAAGATACTCACATTAGGAGGCAGTCATCGTGTTAACAATTTCAGTAATAATTCATTCCATGGCGACTTGTCGGCCATTATGATTGAGAATGAACCTTTCTGGTCGGATCTTTTCCGAACACCGGCAGCAGAAATTGCACTAATAGAAGAGTTTGAAGAAAAGGTTGAAAAAATTATCGATACAACGCTCGATCAAAACGTTACGGCTTTTGCAGGCGTTCCGTCGTGGTATTTGGTACTTTTTAAACGTGTATTGGAAAAAACCGGCAAATCGAATCTCCTGGAGGTTTGGCCCAATCTTGAGGTGTTTGCCCACGGAGGTGTTAATTTTGAACCGTATCGCGAACAATACCACAAGCTTATCCCGTCGCCTCAAATGCACTATTTAGAAACCTATAATGCCTCGGAAGGTTTTTTTGGAATTCAGGACAATGAGCACCGCGACGACATGTTACTGATGCTTGATTACGGCATCTACTATGAGTTTATTCCTATGTCGGAATTTGGTAATGACAATCCCAGGGTACTGGGCCTCGAAGAGGTAGAACTGGATGAAAACTATGCACTGGTAATTTCTACCAATGCCGGTTTGTGGCGTTATATCGTTGGCGATACCATAAAGTTTACCTGTAAATATCCGTTTAAAATAAAAGTAACCGGGCGCACCAAACATTTTATCAATGCATTTGGAGAAGAAGTGATTATCGACAACGCAGAACAAGCACTAAAAATAGCCTGTCATCATACAGGAGCAATTGTGAATGAGTATACTGCCGGGCCGGTATTTATGGCTGATAACCAAAAAGGAGCACACCAGTGGATCATTGAATTTGAAACCGCACCAAAAGACATTGAGCATTTTAAACAAATTCTGGATAACTCATTAAAAACCCTGAATTCGGATTATGAAGCCAAACGCCATAAAAATTTAACCCTTGAGATGCTGCACCTTACCATTGCGCCAAAAGACACCTTTTATAACTGGATGAAAAAACGTGGCAAAGTGGGCGGACAAAACAAAATTCCGCGACTGGCAAACAACCGAAAATATCTGGATGAACTTATGAACATTCTCAAGGCTGGCAGCTAAATTTTTTATACTTTAGAATTTCAAAAATATACCATAGAATATGCACATTGCAATAGCGGGAAATATTGGAGCAGGAAAAACAACGCTTAGCGAACTGCTGGCCAAACAGTATAAATGGACACCGCATTATGAAGATGTTGACGAAAATCCCTACCTGACCGATTTTTACAACGACATGCAGCGCTGGTCGTTTAACCTGCAAATCTATTTTTTAAACTCGCGTTTTAAGCAAATCATCGATATCCGTAAATCAGGCCAAACAGTTATTCAGGATCGAACAATCTACGAGGATGCTGAGATATTTGCGCCCAACCTTCATGCAATGGGATTGATGAGTACCCGCGATTTTAACAACTACAAATCGTTGTTCGACATGATGGCCGGCTTGATCCAACCACCGGATCTACTCATTTATCTTCGCGCATCTGTTCCAACCCTGGTAAACCAGATCCAGAAACGTGGACGTGATTATGAAAATTCAATCCGTTTAGACTACCTGAAACAACTGAATGAAAGGTACGAAAACTGGATTAATGGTTATAAAATGGGAAAGCTGCAGGTAATTAATGTGGATGACCTTGATTTTACAGCCAATCCGGAAGATCTGAGTTTTGTGATCGACAAAATAGATGCTCAGATAAACGGATTGTTTTAATAACTAATTGATATAAAAAAAGAAACTATCATTTCGAGAGGAAGAATAACAGATTTTTCGCTTCACTCGAAATGACAGTTTTTTATTTTTCAATTTTAGCCTACAATCTTTTCAATTTCGTCAAGTACCTCCGGCCACTGCTCGTCGGCAAGGTTTGGCCCCATTACTTCAACTACTTTGCCTGAAACCAACGCAGCAATTTTACCACATTTTTCAAGGTCGTAACCATTAGTAAGGCCATAAAAGAAACCGGCTGCATACGCATCACCTGCTCCTGTTGTATCCAAAGCTTTCGCGGGAATTACACCCACACGGGCAACAACATCACCTCGTTTAATCATTGACCCTTCTTTTCCCACTTTTACTACGGCAATTTTATCGCCTTGTGCAATTTTATGAAGCGCTGCTTCAGGATCAAGACCTGTAAATGATTTGGCTTCTTCTTCGTTGGCAAAAACTATGTCTACATATTCTGCAATCAGCGTTTTCAGAAACTCAAGGTTGGCTTCTACCACATTAAAGCTCGATAAATCTATAGCAATTTTTACACCCGCTTTTTTGGCTGCAACAGCGCAAGCTTTAATCAGGTCCTGATTAAAAACCAGGTAACCTTCAATGTAAACATATTCGTAGCCGTTGAATAAATCTTCAGAAACCTCTTCGGGTAACATTTCGGCAGCAGCTCCCAAATAAGTTGCCATTGTACGTTCCGAATCGGGACTTACCAATCCCATCACGCGTCCGGTAGCATTTTCGCTGTGGAACAAATGTGTTTTTACCCCGCGTTTTTCAAAGTCGTTACGAAAAAGATCGCCCAGTTCATCTCTTCCTATTTTTCCCATATAACCTGCATTTCCGCCAAGACTGGCCAATGAACGTATTGTATTTGCCACCGATCCTCCGGTAGCCAGCTCGCTTTTTGTTGAAAAGGTTGCGTCATAAATTATCTTCGATTGAATGGCATCAACCAAAGTCATACTTCCACGTGGTAAACTAAATTCTTCAAGTAGTGCGTCGCTCTCTAAAACCGAGATTACATCAACTAAAGCATTGCCCATGCCCAGTACGGCAGGAATATTTTGTTTTGTCATTTTTTACTGTTTTAAGCCGCAAATATCAACATTTTTACTGAGTCGAGAAAACCAGAAGCTTTTACCTCTAATCCATTTAATGGTAACTTGGTTGCCTATTTTTTTCAAAAAAAGAAACCCGGAATAATCCGGGCTTATTAATTGCTTATTATTTTGTGTTCAAATAGCTTTCAAAAAAGTAGTTTATTGAAAAACACGTTGCGCAAAATCGTGCAACGACTTTCGCCACACCTGCCATTCATGATCGCCGGGGAACGAATTGAATTCAATGTCCAA
>DASQBW010000666.1:0-11466 GCA_035635015.1 Draconibacterium sp.
TGTCAAGAATGTTGGCTTTTGGTCTGGCTCCACCCAGTGAAGATCCCGGAGCAATCAGGATAGCCAGCCATTTCTTCACGGCATCATTATCTGTTTCGTTTTCAATATTACTCGCAGCCTCCTGAAGCTCACCAACTGAAGACCAGGGCGGTGTTGGAGATTCCTTATTATCATCAAGAAAAGGTCCATCCGAGTCTGTTTTAAAACGTAAAGCCCCCATCCGGCTTTCATCCAATACGCCAAGTAAATAATCCACCTCGTACAACGTTTTTGCCCGCTCCCCTTTTTCAGCAGCTTTCTGGGCTGCCCGCCGCTTCATTAATGTTCTTCCCCAGGTATCCGGCATACTGTCCAGAAACAAGCCAAAGTTTTCCTTGTTATCTGGAAATTGAGGACCTCCATAAAACTGGATATCCGGATCCAGCAAATGGTGAGTCCCGGATTTTAGCCAGGCTGCGTCATATTCAAAGCTGAACGCCTTTCTTCCTTTAGCAGCGTGAGCCGACAGCACACCAATCAAATGAGGATCAGAAAATCCCTTCCAGTGTGCATACACATATATGTCTGTTTTCCTTGTTGCCATGTTCACATGCTAATGGTTACCCGTTTTTAGTAGTTCGAGATTTACAACAAATCCAGATCCTGTAATTTTCTGCCCAGCGTATCATCGGCAGCCAGTTTCAGGAAATCGTCCTGTAAGCCTAAAACCCTTAGCACATTAAAATAGGCTCCCATCGACACTTTAGGATTCCCTTTCTCTATCTGATACAGCGTCGTTCTGTCAATGTCTGCACGCTCTGCTACCTGTACCGTAGTAAGTTTTCTCCTCTTACGTGCCAGTTTTATATTTTCTCCCAAACGTTCCAATATCTGCAGGTGCTTGGGGAAAATTATATTTTTCTTCGGCTTCATAATGTCGAATATTTTCTACAAATATACTTATTCTGTTGATAATATTCAACATTTCATATTCTCTTATCTACACTTGTCTTTTTAAAAGCAAAGAGATTGAACATGGCACGCATCCGGCTGCGAACACGATTACCATAACGTTGTTCGATCTCCGATGCTGAAAGGTTGGTGGTTATATGCGTCATTACCCGGTCGGTGATATACAAATCATAGCGGCTGAGGAGGATCTCCCCCATCACATCGCATTCATTGCCAAAATGTTTTTGCACCTGTTCAATCCCCAGATCATCAAAACAATAATCCGGTGATCGCAGGTTGGAATTCTTTACTTCGCTATCTGCCGCATAACGTTTAATCACTTTAAATCCATCATTCTCAAATTCAAAGCTGATTTTTCGTGTGGATCGTATACGATATATTTTCCCGGGAGGAAAGAAATAACGGATCAGCATCATAATGGATGTCTTTCCACATCCCACCGGTCCGGAAAGTAGAATGCCTTTATTCAGATCCAGGTTTCGTTTTCTTGCTGTCTCTTTATCACCAATGGCATAGATCAGCAAATCATGAATCAACGGGTTATCCAATGGATCAATAAAAAAGTGTTTCCCGAAAATCTGTTTTCCCTGGTCTTCCAGCCAGTTTCGACTCTCGGTAAAATTAAAACGAAACATCCCGTCTTTAAACTGAGCAATTTCTTTATAAGGGTTCCGAATAGTCTTTGTCGTTGTTGACATGGAATCGCCCACCGGATATTTTTTCCTTTCCATTTTTTAAATTTTTCTGGTGATGCTGTTTATTATTGTTTGTTCTGTTTGTATTGTTTACTTCCTTATATACCGTCGCAGTTCCGGTCTTACTTCCGGTCTTACTTCCGGTCGCACTTCCGGTATTAAATCTGATACAGGAAACTTTCCAGCCGGTATGTCTGTTTCCCGAAGCGATATAATTAATATAGTGCCAGTCGCGCAGCTCCCGTATGCTTTTTGCATAGGTATTAGTGGATCCGATATGTGCCAAAAACATGACCTCTTCCCTGTAAATAGGAAAAGGATTTCTGAAACGGTTTTTATTCCATAACTGGAACAAGGCAAAATATAAACTGATATGATAAGGTGTAATTCTGGTGTCATCAGCAAACCGTTCAAACAAAGCGGTTTGATGTTTGATGTAGTTCATTTCCCGTGCCCATATTCAAAACGGTTTGAGACTTTATTCTCCACCATCATTTTCTGAATTTCTTCAATATCGTAAAAGATGACTCCGCCGATTTTAGTAAATGAAAGGGTTCCGTTAAACACTTCTAAAAAAATATTTAAATGTTCTGTTTAGAATCCGAGTCGCAGTTTTCTTTGTTGTGGCTTGGGTTTTGTTTTGTTATGACTTTCAACCAAATCATCAATAATCGTCAAACAACGGCCGCAAGACGTTCCTGCACGTGTTAATGATTGAATCTGGGCAGTAGAATCAGCTCCTTTTTCCAATAGCTTTTTAATCTCTGATTCATCAACAAAATTACACATACATACCAACCTGTTTGCCATTATCTCTCAGCGTTAATTAGGGTTATTACAATATTTCGGGAATTTCTGGGGCCGTCGAATTCGCACAAAAAAATGTTTTGCCAGGTAGACAAACCCATTTTTCCATTAACAATTGGAATCGTTTCTCCTGGGCCTACCAATCCGGCTTTTAAATGCGAGTCGCCATTATTATCCTGTACATCGTGTTCCCACACTCCGGCTGGTATCAACTTCTTCATCAGACTAACAACATCATTTTGAACTGATTCATCCCAGTTTTCCTGAATCATAATTCCGGCTGTTGCCCCCTGTACATAAACGTTTACCAATCCTGTATTTATTCCGGCATTTTTAACAACACGTTCAATCTTATTTGTAATATCAATAAGAATATTATTTCGTGGTGTGGAAACCGAGATTGTTTTTTGTATCACTTAATAAACTTATTCTCAATGTAAACCTTAACTTTCCTGTAAATTTCTATGACAGTATCATTCTTTGGCATTGAGTTGTAGATTTTTTCAAGATAACGTTTTTCTGCCATTAACTCAAAAGATGGTCGAAAGTTCAAATCGTAAACCCATGACAACTGCATAACTTTTATATCAAGTTCACTTTTTACCTCATCTTTCGATACGAGTTCTTCATTAAGAATTTGCTTTAAAACTTTATCTGATATTTTTGTTCCTGTTGGCAATTCCCATGTTAAAGTATGATTAGGAGCGGTAGTAGGATTAGAATAATAATCAGTAATTACATTTAAAATATCCAATTTGTCGGCATCCCTGATCAAGCGGGCAAAAAGTCTTTCCTTATCGCGATTTTTTTTAGGCAGAACAAGTTTGTTATGTTGCGCAATAGCAAAAAGAACCAACTGCTTCTCCCCTTCATCTAGATCGTCTAAAAAAGAACCGCTTTTTAGAACTTCAAGGCTATATTCAGCATGATCAACTGATTTTGAGTCGTTAAATGTATCAAATTCCCTTAATTGTTTAAACCTTCCTATATCATGAAACAAACCAATTAAATAAGAAAGATAAATTTCGTTCTCGTTTAACTCCTTTTTTCGTGCCAACATTTCTATGCTATCTGCAACTCGAATTGAATGATTGCGTTTTATTTCAAGAATCTTTTTCTGATCTTCCCTCAGCTCTGAGAAAGAATTTACATAGTCGTTAAATTTCCTTTTAGCCAGGTCAACTCTCTCCTCCATAATAATCTCTTTAAGGCGGCAAATTTAGCGATATATAAAAATGTCCGACATTTACAGCTTGTATTTTATCAACATTTATGATTAAGCAAAACTCCGCTAAAGCAATGTACATTCGGTAATTTTGTTACTTTTGCAGCGCAAACAGGTCCCATAGTTCAATGGATAGAATGTAAGATTCCGGTTCTTATGATCTGGGTTCGAATCCCGGTGGGATCACAAAAAAACCGCATTTTTCTGATTAACAGAAAAATGCGGTTTTTTATTTTTCATCATTAAGATGAAACCGATGCAATTGTTAAGTGATTAAAGTTACCACTTAAAGCACTTACTATTCAATTTCAACAGTTGGCCAGTCATCGCGACCCCATTTCATTTCTTCAACAATCAGTTTTGAAGCTCCATTGTCTTGTTTGTCGTAACCATGAGCAACAAAATAAGTTTTGCCATCGAAATCGTATACTGCACAGTGGCCAATACCCGCGTATCTTTCAGTTTCTCCGGCTACAAGAGTACCACCACCGGCATACATAGGAACACCTTCTTTATCGTAATACGGCCCCTCGATGTTTCTCGAACGTCCAACTACTACATTGTAGGTACTATTCAACCCTCTGCAACAATAATCAAGCGATACAAAGAGATAAAAATACTGAGCTCCTTTGTAAATAAACGGTGCTTCAATTGTACCATCACCAGGATCGGTATCAGGCATTCCAAAAGTACGTTCTTGCTTAGCTACAGTATACCATTCTTGTGGTTCAGCTAACGATACCATATCAGGCGCTAGTTTTACCAATTTAATACCTCCCCAAAACGAACCAAAAGTTAACCAGCCTGTAGATTGTCCTGCTCCCCAGCCCCTTTGGAAATACACATTGGCATCAATGGCATTCCAGAAATCACGTCCGGGAATTGATTGTACGATCATACCATGATCTACCCATTCATAATCAGGATCATCCTGATCAAGTGTGGTATTTGTCATTACTCCAATGACAGATGTGTTTTTTGCAAAGGCCGAAGGAGAATAATACAGGTAATAAGTACCATTTAAAAATTGAATGTCAGGAGCCCAATAACCTCTTGCTCCACCGGGTATCATATCATCTGTTACCCAGTCTAATTCAACAGTAGCCGGTTTAATTCTTGTCCAGTTTTCCATATCGGTACTTTTAGCAACACCCCCACCGGTAACAAATAGGTAAAAGGTACTGTCTTGCTTGATCATTACAGGATCATGTGCACCAAATCCATTGGCATCTGGATTGGGACGACGATTCTGAGCGACTAAAGCCTGGGCGAAAATAAAGCAGAAGACGAATGTCAACTTCAATGATTTGATTACTAATTTCATAACTAATTTAATTTGTTTAACACCTTTTGAATATCAGGTTATGGTTTATGTATTAAAAATATTGCCTGTGAATATAATATTTTATTGGGAAATTTCTAAAGAAAACCTCTTCGATCCACTCACAGTAATGAAGCCGCTAAAAATAAAACAAGATTTTTAGTGGAAAATACAGTCTCTTTTTGGTGAAGTACAACTTTACAACCATCGCATATCCCAGCGATAGTATTTCAATCACAGACCACTAGATCCATATTTTATCGACGATTTATAACTGTCGTAAAACAAAACAAGGAATAGCCTTTTGGTCTGTCGTTTACACGAACTCTGACCAATGGCTATTCCACGTTTTATAATTATTTAATCTCTAGTACTTAAACTAGTTTAGAGCAACCTTTTCAGATGTAGAATACAGAAGTTGTCCAACACCGCTGGTTTCAACACCTACACGGGCATAAATAAAATCAGTATTCACTGTTGCCGGAATTGCTACCGATAGGGTTGTTGTAGCCCCTAATGTAATATCTGCAGCTGGAAGTGCAACAGAAGCAATGTTGTATCCATTGTCTGTCAGGTAATTTTTTCCCAAATACAATACAACGCGGTTTAATGTTCCCTGGCTACTAACCTTGTTTACTGTAAATGTAGCTGTTACATTACCACCACTTTTACTGAATGAAACATTTTCAACATTAAAAAACGGAACAACCGGTACATCTACTGTAGTTCCACCTCTTACCTCAACATCAATTGAATCGGTACTTGCTTCCCAAGGTGCTCCTGCCAGTCTAACCAATTTATAATCTCCGTCAAAAAGAACGGCTGAAAAAGTTCCATCCTGATTAACGTATACTGGTATTTTCTCGAAGTTAGCGTAACCATGCTGCCACAGTTCTATCTGAACTCCATTTGATCGAACACCAACAGCTTCTCCATTGTAAACCACTCTTCCTGTAAGGAGAGAGCCTGGTGCATCATAGTTATCCTCTTGACATCCTGTAAAAATAAACAAGATGATACTTACACTTAATAATAATATTTTCGTTTTCATATGCTCAAATTATTGAAATGGATTTGGTACAATTTTCGGATTATTATCCATTACTGACTGTGCAATAAAAGAATAATAATTCTTCATCTCGAAATAACGAGTAGTTAAGAAGCGAGGTGCTACGAGTTTTTCAAAGACATATTTTCCATCGTTAGGACCACCCACTACTCTGTATGGGTATAGTGCGTAGATAACTGCGTCTGGATTTCCTGACTCACCATTCCAAAGAATATGAGCTTTTCTCCAACGTTTCATATCGAAATAACGATGATCTTCGAAAGCTAACTCGATTCTACGCTCGTTCATAATAAGATCTAAATCCAAATCGCTTTCACTTATGCTGTTAGCAGGGTATCCAGCTCTTAGGCGAAGTGTATTTATATAACCAGATCCATCTTCACCCAATTCCATAGCGGCTTCAGCTGCATTTAAATAGATTTCTCCAAGGCGGAAATAAATCCACATGTTATCACTTCTGATACCACGTGTACTTGTACCGGCACCTGACTGGATCAATTTTCTCAGGTAGAAACCAGTGTTTGAAACTTCCTGCATAGAGCGGTGAGGACCTGAAGGACCAACAAGCGTTTCACCATCAGTGTAGTTAGTACCAATGTCATCACCTTCAACAGTATCATAACCATCACCATTCCATACTTTAACACCAGCCTGAATACCTACAGGCAATCCTTTAAATGATGTTCCTGAATAAAGAACGGTTCCGTACAAGCGTGCATCTCTGTCTGCATATATTCCATCCAACTCATCGTAATAAATATAATCTGAACCGTCTTCTGTCTTATTTTGCAATGGACCAGTTGTTCCATCCAGATAAGGATAACTCTCAACAAGATTTAATGACGGAGTAATAACAGAAGATGCTAAGTTATCTTCACGAAGACCACGGGCAATATTATCGTATGCAAAACCGTGTCTTTTATCGGCCGTGTTATCGAAATCCTTTGCCCATATTACTTCAGAATTGTCTCCTTTAGTGTCGAAGATTTGATAGAAGTTTTCACCTAAATCATTATTAACCTGAAATAATGAATAAACACCAGAATTGATAATTTCCTCAGAAGCATCCAGTGAAGTCTGATAATATCCAGCTGCTTTAGATGCAGGGATTCCAACTTCGCCATTAGGTGTTGTAATTGGCACAGCCAGTGCACTGTTATATTTTGCAAGAGATGCCGCATACAACATTGCTCTACTTTTTAATGCCAAAGCAACATATTTATTAACCCGTGTATAGCTACCTTCATTACCGAGCACATCTTTAATATCATCCATCTCACTGGCAATAAATTCATATACCTCAGCTTCGGTAGAACGTGCTACTTGTAAAGGAGTTGGATCACCACTGTAATCGTAAATCAACTGTGAAGTGATTAATGGAACACCGCCCATACGTTTAACCAACTCGAAGTAGTTAAAGGCACGTAAGAATCTTAATTCCGACTTAAACGAACTTTTTTGAGCATCAGTCAATTCCACACTATACTCGTCAATGTTTTCAATCGCGAGGTTAATGTCTCTAATCAAATCATAGTTCCACAAGCGACCTAAGTCTGTTGCATAACCTCTATCCTGATTACGCCACTCTTCTCCTGTGTACCCCGACCACATTGCATCATCGAAACGTGTCATATCGCGCCAACCATCTGTGATACTTGCAAATGCAGGAATACGGTTGTAATAGTTTGCCAGCAGGCCTTCAATCGCGTTCGGATCGTTCCAAACCTGCTCTTCCGTTATAATAGTGTATGGATCTCTGTCCAGCCAGTCGCTGCTACACGAAGCCAGCACTGCGGTGAACAATCCCAATATTAAGTATTTTATATTCTTTCTCATGATAACTCGAATTAGAATGTTAAGTTAAATCCTATGATGTACAATTTTTGAAGCGGATAAGCCAATCCGTTCGCAGATGCAATTTCCGGGTCAATTCCCCATTTGCTCACGTTATCAAGTGAGAAAAGGTTTGAACCATTTGCATAAATACGGAGTCTTTCGAGTCCAACTTTACTAATTACATTAGCTGGCACTTCATATCCGATTTCAAGGTTTTTCATCCTAAAGTAATGTATGTTCTGCGACCAGAAATCATTATTTCTGTTATTGGCGTGACCACCACTTAATCCTTTACGAATTGCAGGATATTCTCCTGAAACCCATTCGCTGTTTGCATCGTAAGGATCGGCTTGATGCCAGCGGTCTTCGAACATATAATCTGGTGCACTTCCGTTGTTTTGGAAAGGGAATTTCAACTCCCAGTTTCTTACAAACGTTTGTTGACCTGCACCTGCGAAATCAGCAGTTAACGACCATCTTTTCCAGTTAAAACCGGCATTTAAACCATAACTGAAATAAGGTTGGGCACCACGTGCATAACCAATAGGTCTTTCGTCCATACCATTGATAATTCCATCACCGTTTACATCCTTGTATTTAAAATCACCAGGAAGCATTTGAGTGTTGTTAGCACCATCATTGTTTATCGCATAACTCTGAATATCTTCTACTGATTCGAAGCGACCAATAACCTGGTATCCCCAGAATATATCTGTCCAACGATCTTCGCTCGAACTGCGGTATTCATCCCATGAGTTACCAAATCTTGGTTTATAAGACTCTAACCAGCGACGGCGTGCATAAGTAGCATTGGCACCAATGCGATATTCCAAATCTCCGACTTTGTCTTTGTAGCTAACAATACCTTCAAGTCCACGGTGTGCATCTGATTCCAGGTTTTCGTTTGGAAGACCATATCCTACTTCAGAAGGAAGCTTCACATCATATCTTGATGCTGGTAATCCGGTCCTTCTTCTTTCGAAAGCATCAAAACTAGCAGTCAACTTGTTATCCAAAAATGCAACATCGAAACCTAAGTTTGTCGATTTGTTTTTCACCCAACTCAATCCTGTAATAGGCAATCCGCGAGGAACAATACCATTGACAAATTCGCCATCGAAAATTGAGTTACCAGATCCGTAGTTAAAACCACCCATAAAATCGAAGGCTCCAACACCTGATTCGCTACCTGTAATACCATAAGAAGCACGTAGTTTTAAATCAGAAATTAATCCACTCAATGGGCTAAAGAAATCTTCATCAGAAATACGCCATGCTAATGTCATGCCCGGGAAGAAACCAAAACGGCTGTCTGGAGCATAAAGGTATGATCCATCGTAACGACCTAATGCCTCAACAATGTATTTTCCTTTATAGTTGTAATTAATACGGCCAATGTATCCTGCTCTTGCCTGATATGTCCACGAATCATTCAGATAATCCTGCTCGGCCAAATACATTCTTTTAATGTAATTGTTTGAAGGAACAGTATGAACAACGAAGTAGGTATTGTCATAGTCTGAACGTTCGTATGCGAATACTGCAGAAATTGAATGATCATCGAATTTTCCGTTATAAGAAGCCTGAATCTGCTGGAAACGGTTTACTACATTTCTTTTGTGCTTCTCACGCCATGGGTTTTGGTTACCCCATCCCGGTTGCGTATAATATGTATCTGTTGCTTCGTCATATTTGTAAGCCTCGTAAGTGTACTCAAAACCATCGAAATCATCATTTCTATAGTTGTAAGAATAGGTACCCTTAATAGACAAACCAAATTTGAAGTCGTACTTGGCATACAAATTCACGTTGGTTGTTCTTTTTACAAGGTCAACCCATCCTGTAATATCATCTTTATAAGTTGCAGGGTTCACGTTAACGTTATGCGTTTGGTGAACATAGTCCGGATTGTCGTTTGCATAAGGACTTTCAATTGGCCACATTGTAAATACACTTAAAAGTGGGTTGAAATAGTCATCCAGTCCAGGAACACCCACGTTATGGGTATTTTCAAGTATTGCACTAATTTGTGTACCAACTGTTAAACCGCTAACAAGGTTAGCTTCCAAGTTAGCCTGAACATTTGTTCTGTCGTAGTTATAATCCTTGATGATAGCTTCCTGTCCGGTATGTGCAACAGAGAAGTAGTAAGACGATCTTTGTGTACCACCAGAAACGTTGGCGTTAGCATAGTACTGAGGTACGTTGTTACGTGTTACAATATCTAAATAATCATAACTTTTATAACCTTTTTCAGTTCCGTCTTTCCATTTGGCCAGTTCTTCAGGAGAATACAGATTTGCAGGGTTTCTATCGTAGTTTTGTTCTGATTCTAATGATGCACGTATGTACTGATAAGCATCTGCCGGCTGTGGATAACGTGTAAAGTTCTGCATTCCATAATAAGAATTCACATTCACTTTCACGTTTTCGTTTTTGTTACCATTTTTAGTAGTTACCAGAACAACACCATTTGCTGCCCTTAAACCATAAATTGCAGCAGAAGCATCTTTCAAAATAGAAATACTTTCAATATCTTCAAGAGATAAACTGTTAAACACATTCTCTCCTGAACCTTGCGATAATCCGAACCAGTCATTTCCGGTAACTCCACCATAAGGAATACCATCAATAACATACAAAGGTGATCCCATGTTACGAATCTGAAGGTTTACACCATTACCCGGACGAGAATCAGTAGCACGGGTAGTTACACCCTGTACCTTACCTGCTAATGCACCAGATAATGAAGTTGATGTTGAACGAACAATCTCTTCAGATTCAACGCTACTAATCGAACCTGAAATGTTTCTTTTTGACTGGGTACCATAACCAATCGCCACAACTTCTTCCAGCCCGATTGTTTCTTCAACCATTGTTACATTAATAACCGACTGATTACCAACTACGATTTCCTGGTCTTGCATTCCAACAAAGGAAAATACCAGCGTCGCACCGCTTGGCACATCTGTAACGGTATAGTTTCCGTCAAAATCAGAAACTCCACCCTGAGTTGTACCCTTTACAATAACAGTTACTCCTGGTAACGCCTGCTCATTTCCATCTGTAATCTGCCCACGTATGGTACTTTGAGCAGAAACATTAGTAAAAGAGCAAATTACCTGCAGGAAAAGCAGCAGGCCAGTGAGCTTTAAAGTTCTTGTCAAACTCCCGCATAATCGTATGCGCCTCTCTTTTTTTTTCATAAGTTTTTGTTTAAGTAATAAAAAATATATTTAACACGTAAGTCATATTTTATTCATTGAATAAAACACCTATTGATTAACTCAATTACATAACTATAACATTACATAATTCTTAAGATTTCTCTAACGTTGATATAAATTAATGTCTGGTCCCTTCTAATAAAATTTTCTATAATTATTGACTGAAATTTTAGAATCGTAGTTACAGAACAAGAACTACGATTGTTTTAACGCAAATGAGGATTAAATGTCTCAAGTTTTCCCATAATAGTTTAGATTAATGTTTAGTTCTCAATTATTTTATATTCTCAAATTTGGTTTACGTGGCGAACGTACAATTATCGTAAATGACAAAC
>DASQBW010000667.1:0-4056 GCA_035635015.1 Draconibacterium sp.
ATTGAATTCTTTACAATAATTAAGCGAAACGAAAGAAACAAACATGCCTAAAAAGATCAATTTGAAGTTTCTGGATGTCCGGTATTTCGATATGGATGTCCGGTATTTCGATAAACGGCATTTTCGGTGTCTACTATTTCGATAAAGACGATTTTCTTTGTCCGGCATTCCGATAACCCATTATTTGGGTGTCCGCTATTCCGATGAATTCCTATTTCGGTGTTCACTATTTCGATGAAATAGCCTTTCGGTGTCCACTATTTCGATAAATTAAGGTTCGGTGTCCGCTATTTCGATGACGCACAAGAACGATATCACTAATAATGAGAGCCTTACTTTTTTTGGGTGTCTGCTATTCCGATGATATATATATAATATATTTTCATATAAGGGAAAAGCCAAGTTTTCGAGTAAAATTTCAGTTTATTTATAGACAATGACAACTAAAAGAAAAAGATTACACTTCAATTTTCGCCCAATGATCTTATTTTTTTCCCAATCCACGCCTATCTTCATTCTTTTGGGGGTGGATTTCAAATTTTAACGATTCTATTTCTTTTTTTAGCTGCTTAATTTCTTGCTGCTGAAGTTTGATAAGCTTATCATTGCTTTCCAGCAGTTTGTCCATCAAACTTTTCTCGGTACCACTGAATTGCTCTTTGGGCGGTTTAGGCTCCTTGAGCATTTCACCCTTACCCGTGAGAAGCCATTCGGTATTATATTGGGGATAATTTTCAACTATCTCTATGAGCCATTTTGCTTGAATATCCGTATTTTTCTTTACAGCCCTGCTCAAAACGCCCTTGCTTGCACCTATTTTTTGTTCTAAATAGGTCAGGCTTATCTTCTCGTTTTCAACTAGTTTCTGTAATCGCTTTAAAAGACTCATAATAGAAAGATGATAATTCTCTTCTTTAGCTCTTGCATAGAAGATAATTTTCTTCTATGTTTGTATTGTTCATTTATGATTCTTCAAATATGCATAATTTAAGTGATAATACTTTCAAAAAGGCTTCCCAAGATGAATTAATATTCATATGCCACAATATGCCACGTGGCATGGTTTCAATGATTCAGGCACGAACCGGTGCCACTCGCTCCGAAGTCTTATATCAATTGAGAAGTGGTGCAAAAGTTCAAAAAACCGAAATAATACGAGCAGCCAGAGAAATCCTTTTCGTTGTTACCGGCTTAAGTTACGAAAAAGAGAAGCAACGCCAATGACTCCTGAGTTGGACATAGAACTATTGACCCGTAATATCGCCAACCTGGTTAAGGATGAAGTACGAAAACAAACTTCTCCAAAAACCAAACGGGAAGAACCAGAGGCGAGAACAAAACTGAGAAGGGTAATAAGGACTATGATGAACGCAAAATTTGAAACTCTATGTGAAAAATATGCGGATGAACTAAAGTTTATCCAGGACCGGGATCCGGAATGGGTGCCGGACAATAACTTCTTCGATCTTTGAAATGATATAGTTCTGTGCGCATCCCTGATTTATGGTACAACAAGGGGGAGAAAAACATGGCGCGAAGTTACCGGATTGCAGACACCGGGAGGCTGTAATAAGCCGAATTGACAAACACCAATAGTGGTTAAGGTCAATCAATTATCAAATGAGATTCTGCCGTGACCATTTATCCAGTGGTAGCGGATTCATTATATAAGGCATCTGGGTAAGCCCCCATTCCGGTCGTGCGGAGGATGCTCCCAATTTTAATAGTCATACTTATGAATGACATTTTCACTCAATATGGTAGGCTTGATCGGGCCATTGCAGATAACCTTTCTGATATACGGAGCAGTTTTGATGATGATGCTACCTTGGTACTTGATTTTATCATCTTTATTTCCCGGCAAATGAAAACGGATCTATTTGGCTATACCCGTTTCACATTAAAAGATTTCTGTAAAGTTACCGGAAGAAGAAGACAAGAGCTAGCAATGAGGCATTCACGTTTCTCAAATAAAAATGCTCCGGTAATTGAAGGATTCTCGTTTGAAACGGTTTTTGATTATGCCCTGTTACGCATGATGAGTCATAATCTTATTTTCAGTAGTGTGTATAAAGATACGAATGGAGATAGCATTGTGCATTTGGAATCGATTAGACTTCTGAGTGATGTAAAGATCACAATCGCCAAATCCAAGTCACATGCAAAAATTTACGACGTAAAAATAAGCCACGAGCTATTGAATGGCTTCATTCGTCGCTACTATTCGATCGACATTGAAGCCTACCGGCTTGCAGGATTGACAAAAGGAAAAGAAAGACGTCAGGCATTAGTTGTATATCTGTCTATTTTAAGACATACACTAAGGTCTAAAGGCTTGTGCGTAACAACTGTTTCAGTAGATGCAATGGCTAATCGTGCCGGGATTTATGGCAAAACAACTTTTCATAGAAAGGAGGCCTTGCAAAACAGTCTTAATCACCTGAGAGATAAAGCAAAATTTCCATTCGCTTATTCATTTGTAGAATCGGGTAATACGAAATACAATGTCAAATTACACTTTCAGGAAGATAATTCAGGGAAACTCCTCAGCAAAGAGCATGTGTTCTTTTTTGCACTTATAACTGAATTGAAAGCATTCTTTGAGTATACAAGGAATAGTCACGATATCGATTCTTTTCAAAATTGGTTAAACTCCGAAGCAAACAAAGAATTGAAAGTCGCCGAATTAAAAAAAACGTACCAAAAAGTATTTGCTCAAGACATCTCCGACGACCAGGCATTCAATATCCTAAAAAACGGATTCTAGTTTAATCTCCGGTAATTCAAAATAAACTTGCTATGAATACTGCACAAATTAAGGACTCTATCCTGATATCAGATTATCTAAGAAGTGAAGGATATAAGCCTGTTCGGCAATCCGGCAATGAGTTATTCTATCGCTCCCCAATCAGAGAAGATAACGACCCCTCCTTTACCGTGAATGATTCAAGAGGTGTTTGGTTCGATCATGGCTCTGGCAAGGGTGGAAGTATTATCGATCTGGTTATGGAAATGAAGAGATCCAATCTAAGGGAGGCTATTCAGCACCTGAACGTATATTCCCAAAAAACACCATTCCCAATTAATCAGGTAGAAAAAGATCCGATCAGGAATACATCTCAAAAGAAACACGAGATAGCTAGTGTAAAGCCCCTGGGAAATAACTTTGCCCTTACATCCTATTTGCAAGATCGTGGAGTTTTTACTGAAGCTGTAAGAAGCGGGATCATATCCGAGGTCTATTACGATTATATTAACGACTCAGGAGCCAGTAAACGCTACTTCGGTGTTGGATGGAGCAATGATGCCGGAGGCTACGATGTTCGCTCAAAATACGGCAAAATTTGTATCGGGCAAAAAGACCTCCTTACGATAGGTAATGGCGAGCGCATGAATGCCTTTGAAGGCGCAATGGATTTTCTTTCTGCGTTAAAGGAAAACGAAGTCTCCCTGAAAGACACTAATGTTATTTTAAACTCCACCTCATTAACAAAAAAGGCAATAAACAAAGTTGATTCCAACAAAAAATATTCAGATATTAACCTCTATTTCGATAACGACAAAAGCGGCAATAAAGCTACTTTGGAATTCCAAATTGCTTATCCTCTATCGAAAGACAAGCGATATTTGTTTTCCGGTTTTTCTGATTACAATGAGAAAATCGTATCAGAATTACCCACTCAAAAAAAAAGTCTGACTAGGTAACATGTTACCATGTTTCAATGTTATTTTGTTACTTTGTTACGTTGTTATATTTATTCGAAATGAGAATTTTATACCGAACAAAAGAGGAAGCCAATGAGGAGCAGAAAAATAATTTTCTGGCCTTATCACCAGCAGAACGTTTCTATTCTTTCCTGTCGCTGAGCGAAAAAATCATGCAGTTCCCTGGAAAGAAAATGAATAAGATCGATGAAAATTTTATTATCAATATAGGTGAACATGGAAAACATCTGGAAAGAAAACATTGATACTTTTCTAAAATTAGCCAACAAGCATAAAGTACGGATGTTGCTGGTAGGCGGAGGAGCTGTTAATTTTTATGGTTTCCAAAGG
>DASQBW010000668.1:0-2079 GCA_035635015.1 Draconibacterium sp.
CTCCTGATTCTTTTCCGGCACCGAGTTCGCCAATTACAGCACCCAGAAAAGGGCCGATTATAATACCAAATGGAGGAAAAAAGAACAAGCCTATTAGCAACCCGATTATACTTCCCCAAATGCCTCGTTTACTTCCCCCGAATTTTTTTGTACCCCAGGCAGGTATCAGATAATCCAGTGCATAAACAACAACAGTTATAATCGCCCAGATAATAAGAAACCTGGAAGAAAACTGGTAGCGTTCGGTAAAATGTAAAAGTAACAGTCCAACGTAACTCAAAGGAGGCCCCGGAATTACCGGCAAAATACAGCCTAAAATCCCGCTAATGATAAAGATTGATCCTAAAACGATTAATAGAATATCCATATTTTTGAATTTGCTTGCGTTGGTAAAAATAGGGTTTCCTTTTAACAGGTTTGAATATTTTCGGTGAATGATGGATTATCTTCGACGTTTGCCAAACCAGCGCATACTCGTAAAATAGATTAAAATTAAAGATAGTGCTGCTACAAATGCACTCAGCAGCAGAAAATTATTGTGTTCCATCAGGTAGATGGAGTGCTCATGAATTGGCTCCCAGTAGTTAACTGTTAATAAAACCATGGCATTATTGATGGAATGCCCGATAATAGCAACTACAATGTTGTTGGTACGAAGCATCAGCCACCCCAGTAACAGACCTAAAACAAAGGTTGCAGGCATTTGCCAGGGATTTAAATGGAAAAGCGAGAACAACAGTGCCGACATAAATACAGCCACAAATCCATTGTAATTTCTTCTGAATCCATTAAATACTAATCCTCTGAATATGAGTTCTTCAACAATTGGTGCAACAACCGCAACTTTCATAAAAGCCCCGGTAAAACCATAGTCGCCTTCAAAAACGCGATTGAACAATTCCCAAAACCATGGGGGAGCGGGTAGTATTTTTGCAACCCAGGCATTCACATCTTCAAGAATATTTTGTGCTCCCCAAATAAATGTTACCATGGGCAGAATAACAAGAGGATTAAAAAGCTTTAGCGGGAAGATCTCAAAAACAGGTAGTTTGGTTTTTCTTACACCGTAAATAAGAATAAACACTACAGACCCAACGCCTAGTACTACTTTTTTTACAGGATTGTACAGGTATTCGGTGCCTTTGTAATAATCGAGTACTGCAAGCGGAAAATCAACCACTGTCTGAATAAAAATATAAAGGATTACAAGATGAATCCCCTGTAAAATTGTTGGATAATATTTTTTGCGGTACTCATTCATACAATACCTAAATATAGAATAATTCGAAAAATAAATCTTAGCCCGACTTGAAAATTATGTTTCCCTAGGAACACAAATCATATGTTTTGCTGTTCGAAAGGAAAAGAAGCGCTGAGCCATGTAGCTGTAAATAACTACAAGTAAGGTGGTTATGACTTTGGATAGGGTGGCGTACAACCCGCAATACTCTACAAAAAATTTCAGAAAAATATAATTGAGAAAGATGGAGCCTCCTACAGTTAAAAGGTATCTGAACAGCTGAATACGTCCTTTAAGCTCAGAAGAAGTAAATGTTACATATTTAGCCAGGAAAAACCCGGTAGTAAAGGTGATTGGAAAAACCATTAAAAAAGCTGCAATGTGCGGGCTGATAGCTACAAAGCCGAGCTCAACGATTTGCATTTTAATAATGTAGCGGTAAAAAACAAAATAGAGTGAAATGTCGAGAAACGTATTTGCTCCACCTGTGGCAGCATAACGAAAAATTTCACGAGGCAAGAATTGTAAGAATGGGAAATGAAACCAATCAACAATGTTTCCGATATTTTTCCCCAATTTTTCAAAAAAGTTGCGCATGATTTATTTCTCAAATTCGAATTACAAAGAAAATAAATAGTTTAACAACCCGGTTAAAATACTACAGAAATGAGTCGAATAATTCTGTCGATACTGCAGTAATTGTATTATAAATCGGGTTTGCGTCGGAGTTTTTTCTTTTGTGCCTGTTGTTTTTTGCCTTCCATTCGTTTTAATTTTGAAGCTACAGATGGTTTGGTTCTAATTCTTTTTCGTTTTGGTGTAAGTGCCCTCTCTATCAA
>DASQBW010000669.1:0-1869 GCA_035635015.1 Draconibacterium sp.
CAGTCGGGCCAAACCGCTTCATTGAAAAATCGCAAAGGTTTTTTTTGACAAGATTTTTGGTTCCTTTTCATCGACTGGAATTGAGCAAAGCGAAATCGTGAACAACTTAAATTTCAATTTCTGTGAACAAAAGGAACTGCCCGTCTGGCATAAAAACAAAAAGCAACCCTGTGAAAAGATTGCTTTTCTATTATTTCTTTATGACGGGAAATTATTCCACGATCCTGATTTCTGTTTTCATTTCCATTGCCTGGCTATAAACCGCACTAACTCCACAGTATTTTTCTTCCGAAAGTTTAACTGCCTTTTCCAGTTTTGCCATCGGAAGGTCTTTTCCTTTAAACTGGTAAACGATCGTCATTTTGTTGTAATATTTCGGATGTTCTTCGGTCAGTTCACCCTCAACAATTACATTAAAAGCTTCCGGTTCCACCTTCATTTTTTTCAAAATCATCA
Source organism: Draconibacterium sp. (assembly GCA_035635015.1). Taxonomy (GTDB): domain Bacteria; phylum Bacteroidota; class Bacteroidia; order Bacteroidales; family Prolixibacteraceae; genus Draconibacterium. The sequence goes on from DASQBW010000669.1 coordinate 457, forward strand.
CTACATCAATACCAGTGCAGCCGGCCAAAGCAGATAACATTAACTTTTTGGGCCGTGGTCCCAAATCACTTCCCCCAGCCTCTTCAGTAGCGTCAACAACAAGTTTGTGTCCATCAATCTCTGCTTCGAAAGCCAGTTTATCTGTCCACGACATATCTACAACATGCTTCATAACATCCTTATTTTAAATTACTTTATTTTAATTTTATGGTACAAATATACAATATCTAACTATCTACATACATGGTTTTTCGAATAATGCAGATAATTGTATTTTTATCGCTAAATTAAGGTCAGTCAAATATTAATGTTATATAATCAGAACAGAAAATGAGAAGCGCAATTAAGAGGCCATCTGAAGAAGAAACCAATTTAAATGGATTTCAACTTTTTAAAAAACTAACAGAAGACGAGTTTACCCGTTTGAATTATGAAAAAACATGTTCACTTTACAAAAAGGGAACGATCATTTATCGTGAGGGTAGTCGCTTAACCGGATTTTTTTGTGTTACACGGGGAATTATTAAAATTTTTAAAACGGGAATTGATGGGAAGGAACAGATTATTCGTTTTGCTAAAAAAGGCGAAATAATTGCTTACCGTTCGTTGTTAAGCCAGGAACTTGCCTGCACAACGGCTAAAGTAATTGATGATGCCGCTTTATGCCACATCCCTTATCAAACCCTGTTGTTTCTCATTCAGAATAACTGGCAGTTTTCGCACCACATGCTTCAAATTGTGTGTCGCGAATTGCGCGAAGCAAACGACTATATTACTGATATTGCACAAAAAACGGTGCGTGAAAGGCTGGCAGAAGTACTTCTTTTATTAAAAGAGAATTTTGAACTAGATAATCAGAACACACTGCAAATATCGTTAACCCGTGAGGAACTTGCCAATATGGTTGGTACTGCTACAGAATCTGTAATCCGTTTATTGTCAGAATTTAAAAACGATAAACTTATTGAACTTCAGGGCCGTAAGATCAAATTTCTGGACATACCAAGCCTTAATCGCGTTGCAAATTTATAAACAGAATACATACTTATACAAAGCCGGCCGCCAACCGGTTTTTTTTGGTGCTTAAACAACTTCAAAAAAATCATAATTCCATGAAACTCTTTGGTATTCAACTTAACCGGCGCACATTTATCAGGTGGAAAATTTACATCGACCGTGCCCGCATGTACATTGGTTACATTAGTTTTGTAATGATTGCCTTTATGTTTTTAAACGATTTTAAAGACGAAACAATCCGTACTTTCCTGGATGAAAACAAACTGATCACCTACCCGGTAATGATGGTTATGTTCATGGTTTTCTCGCTAATTCTCGGGCGACTGGATACCAAACTTGGTTTGCGAAAAGAAGAAATGAGAAATGCAGCCAGCGAAAACCCGGTTACCATGGAAA
>DASQBW010000670.1:0-6053 GCA_035635015.1 Draconibacterium sp.
ATATGGTCAAGTAGTAGTGTTTAGAAAGTAACAAGGCAAATCAGAAAAAAGTTGAGCCAGGCTGCAATCATCCGTTAAAATTTGAGTTTTTTGTTTCGTTTTGTCCTAAGAATAAAATAGTTGAATATATAATTCGAAAATTTTTTGAGATACATTGACAAAAAGCCCTCAATATGAATCTTTTGCGTGTTTACCGGTATTTATCAAATACCTTTTACATAACTTATGAGCACTAAACTTTTAATACATTAACTATGAAAATTTTAAGGGGAACTGTTTTTGGTGGAATAACTTTTTTCATTCTTGGATGGCTGGTTTACGGATTTCTGCTGACCGATTTTATGGAAGCTAATTCCAACGCCTGTGCCAACCGGTTAGACACCGAAATGGTTTGGTGGGCTATGATCTTATCAAACTTCGTTTTAGGGTTATTATTAACCTTGATTCTAAAATGGTCGGGTGCTGCGGGTGTTGGCGATGGCATTAGAACAGGTGCTTTGGTTGGTTTGCTATTGGCACTTACCATGGACCTGATGATGTACTCCATGACCACCCTCTACGACCTAAAAGTATTGGTAGTTGACGTAATTGCATATACTCTTTTACTGGCGATTATGGGACTGGTTATCGTTCTCACCTGGGGAAAGTAGGAATAAGCATTAAATCATTTGTCTCGTCATCCTGAACTTGTTTCAGGAGCTTCATGCAATTAGAACTTGTTTTTATGGATTCTGAAACAAGTTCAGAATGACGTAGCTTCGGACATTTTAAGTCACCAATTCCTATTCCTCATCATAAACCATTTCCACCTCGACGATAACGAGTTTACTGCCCACTGCGCCGGCAAAATTCGCCCCGTAGTAACTCTAGGAAGCCATAACTGATTTTCTAACCTGTTCCTTGTATCATAAAAATTATTCACTTATATAACGATTGTACAACAATAATTTTTATTATTTTCCACCAGTGTTGATGGAAAAACACTGCCCGGTTACTGCTATATTTTTAACTAAAAAACTATGGAAAATGTTTCAAGCACTAATCCAAAATGCAGCTCTTCTTGTTACCCTTTCTTTTCTGTATGGAACCATTAAGTATTACTTTGCCCAAAAGAAACTACAATATGAAATTATAAGTGGCGTTTGGTTCGGGATAGTAGCTATTGCGGCAATGCTTTTACCTTATCAACACGAACCGGGTGTAATTTATGATGGCCGCTCTATTGTTATTACTCTGGCAGGTTTGTGGGGTGGAGGATTAGCAACACTGTTTACCGTAATTTTAGCAGGTGCCTACAGGGCATTTCTGGGAGGTGCAGGAGTATGGGCGGGGCTTGCTACAATCGTCGCCTCAGGAATCATTGGCTTATTTTTCAGAACTATTCTTCAGAAGAAAACCCAAAATATCAACACTGCCGTTTTGTATGCAGTTGGCATTATAAGCCACCTTGCAATGCTCGCGAGTCAACTGCTCTTACCTGAACGCCCGATGCTAACCATACAACAAATATGGCTTCCGGTGATGCTGATATTTCCTGTTGCATTAACGCTTATCGCCAAACTTTTCCAGCTAATTGAACGCTATTTATCAAGTGAACAACAGATCAGGAAAGCAGAAGAAATGTACAGAACAACTTTATTAAGTATTGGTGATGCTGTTATTTGTACGGATATAAAAGGCCGAATTACGCAACTAAATCCCGAGGCAGAAAGACTCACAGGATGGAATGCCCGTGATGTCTATAAAAAAAATCTCGATGATGTGTTTCATATTGTTAACGAATACTCCCGTAAAAAGGTAGAGAGTCCCTTTTCGAAGGTTATGAAACACGGAAAAGTTGTCGGACTGGCTAATCATACTATACTACTGTCGAAAGATGGCAACGAAATTCCTATAGCTGATAGTGGTGCGCCAATTCTTATTAACGACCAGATTGTAGGGGTGGTTCTGGTTTTTCGGGATCAAACCGAAGACAGAATACATCAACAAGCGCTCGAAGAAAGTGAAGCACGTTATCGCGAACGTGAGTATTTGCTTACAGAATCACAACGAGTAGGAAATATCGGAACTTATCAATTCGACATTTTAAATAATATCTGGACTTCATCTGCAGCCTTAGACAATATTTTTGGAATAGACGATAAACATTCCAGAACCTCTGAAAGTTGGAGTTCCATAATTCATCCGGAGTATCAGGAACAGATGATGGATTACCTGCTAAACGAAATAATTGGTAAGAAACAAGCTTTTAATAAGGAATATAAAATTATTCGAAAAAGCGACGGCGCTGAAAGATGGGTGCACGGACTTGGAGAACTTCGCTATGATGAGCAAGGAAATCCAGTGCAAATGCTCGGAACAATTCAAGATATAACTGAGCGTAAACTATCGCAGGAACAACTGGTAAAAAGCGAGGAACGATTTCGAAAAGCTGTCCTGCTGGCTCCAATACCCATTATGGTATTCGATCAGAATGGCAAGATACTCTATCTCAGCCAGGGCTGGAAACAGCTTTCGGGTTATACCATTGAACAAATACCTACCATAAAAGACTGGTCGGTAATGGCTTTCCCGGGAGTACGGGCTAAAGAGGTAGAGAAACACCTTCTCGAAGTCGTCCACCTCGACCAAACAGTTTTTAGCGGCGATTATGAAATTGCGACGTACAACGGAGAAAAGCGTATTTGGAATTTCCACACCTCTCCGCTTGGCGAAAGTGGAGGGAAAAAACTGGCACTAAGTATCGCACCCGATATTACACAACGAATGCAGATAAAAAAAGAGTTGGAGGCCAGCGAGCAAGCCTACCGTCAGCTTTTTGAGGAACATATTGCTGTTAAACTTCTGATAAATCCGGAAAACGGGCAAATTGTAAGAGCAAATAAAGCTGCTGCAAATTTTTATGGTTACAGTGTTAAAGAGCTGGAGAAAATGACCATTACCATTATAAATGCCTCTGCAAATGAATCATTAGAACAAACATTTGCACAAGAAAAGAACCGGAAACGATACTACCCCGAATTGAAACACCGGTTGCGATCGGGCGAAATTCGCGATGTGGAGATTTTTAGTAATGATATCGATTACAAAGGGCAAATTGTGTGGCATAGTATTATCCATGATATTACGGAGAAAAAAAAGCTGATGCAAGACCTTGTAAATGCAAAAGAAAAGGCGGAAGAAAGCGAACGCCTGAAATCGGCATTTCTGGCCAATGTAAGCCACGAAATAAGAACTCCATTGAACGGGATTGTCGGATTCAGTAATATTTTGGCACAAGAAGAAGATATTAGCACTGCCAACAAAATTGAATTTGCCAACATCATTAATCAAAGCTCTTCCGGATTGTTAAAAATAATTGATGATATTCTCGACTTGTCGCGCCTGGAAACCGGCTTGGTCTCATTTTCAGTGAAACCATTCCACGTAAACGCCCTATTAAACAATCTGCATTCTATTTTTCAGAACCGGATGCGGACCTCGTCAAATACTGATGTTGAATTAAAAGTACATTTAGCGGATAAATCGTTGATGATTAATGGCGACGATGTAAGAATAACACAGATTATTTCCAATTTACTTGAGAATGCAATTCGTTTTACCCAATCAGGAAGCATTGAGTTTGGTGTTTCTAACAATTATGATACACACCTTGAGATATTTGTTACTGACACCGGTATTGGAATACCTTTTGAAAAGCAACAACTTATTTTCGGACGTTTTATGCAAGCCGAATCGGGCGTGTCAAGAAAATTCGGCGGCACAGGTCTGGGATTATCGATCGTAAAAAAACTACTCGAACTAATGGGTAGTGAAATTCGTGTGAAATCGGAACCGGGAAAAGGAACTACATTTTGGTTTAGTCTGCCGCTATACAACAAACCACTTCAGCACACAATGGAAACAAACCGGGCTGACAAAAAATTGCACGCAGAATCTTTGTCAAGCCAACATAAGGTGTTGGTAGTGGAAGACAACGAAGACAGCCGTGTTTTTTTCAAGCATGTGCTAAGTAAAAACTATCCTTTGCTTTCGTTTGCGGTTACAGGCAACGATGCACTGCAGCAAATACAAAATAATCCTCCTGATATTGTTTTACTTGATATAGGATTACCCGATATAAGCGGGCTTGAAGTGGCAAAAAAAATAAAACAAACCAACAGTAAAATAAAAATAATTGCACAAACAGCTTATGCCTCTACCTCGGATAAAGAAAATGCGTTGCAAGCCGGGTGCGATGGCTTTATAGTTAAACCCATACGAATAAGCACTTTGCTGGAGAAAATGAAAAAGGAATTAGCAGAGTAAATGCAGCTGATGCCTGCAGTGAATTATTTCTACCAGAATTGCGAATTATGTATGCAATTGGTAGCCATCACCGATTATCCGGGCAAACGCTCAAACTTTTTTATTTCCTCCAGCGCCTCATCCCACGCCGCTTTACTCGAAATAAACAGATGGGCATCGGGGCGTTTTTTCAACTTCGTATCTAAACTTCCGGCCGGAACCACCAAAAGTTTACCGTTCATTTGCAGGTTGGGCAATGCCGAACCGCATGTGGCACAAAATGCTTTGGCATGGTTTGTTTCGGGCAACTGAAAAACCCGGATTTCAGTCTCTCGTTTTGTCCATTCCAGCTTAGCGCTTGTTGAAAATAAATTGGCGGCATGTGCCGATCCGGTATCTTTCAGGCAATAGCTGCAATGACACAGGTAAAAACTTTCGAAGTGGCCGGTAATTTTGAACTGAACTCCTTTACACAAACAAGATCCGTGGTATTCCATATTGTTATTCTTCTTTGTTTAAATGTAGTTATTTTCAAATATCACGCGAAAGCCCCGAGACTTCGGGGGGCGGTATCGAGGCCGGTACCAATCCGCGCCAGCGGAGAGTATATTCGCGCACCAACAAGGTTGACTTTTATACCAAAAAGATTATTCATTAATCCCGTAATGTATATATTTACCAATAGTTAAAAGCTTTGTTGTCAGTGCAGGCCTGGCTACTCCGGGCATAGGCCATTCAAAGCTTTTTAGCCCTTCGGGGCTGGCGGCGGCGTTCCGTCCGGACTGTTTCCGGCGATGATGGCGCCGCCGCTTTTTTAAAACGGGCTACCGAACCATTGTATAGCGTGGTTTTTAGTTTCTTTTCAGAACAGGATGGAATCGCGCACCGGCGAGGCGAACCAGCAAGAGTACACCGGCGGGACCGTTATTCCACCCCTTCGAAAAACTGTACAGCATACGCTGTGAACTGTTTTACCAATTTCTCGTCTAATCCAAATTCTTTTACATTTTCCAGTAAATAAGAATCGTTACAACGTAAATCTTCGCCTTCAAGAATTTGTTGACACGAGATACACCGGATATCTTTTTTCGAAACAATAATAAACCACGCATTTGTATAGGGGTAATTTTCGATTTGATCGCTCGAAACCGGAAAATCGCAGGCCTTACGATATTTTACCTCAACGTAGTGCAATTTATTAAGAGGAGGCGGTGCCTGCACCACAAAATCGGGCATTTTGCGTATTTGCATGGCAGTATCCGAGGTATCATGATTTAACTTGCCCGCAATGGTAGGCATACTGCGTTCCATACCATGCTCGTACACATTAAAACCACTGTACTGAAACAGTTCTTTTATTATGGTTTCTGCTACACGGGCTTTTATCATTCGGTAGTGAAAATTACTATTTGGCATGTGTAATGATGTTTTTAATCGGTGTTGTAACAATCTTCCTCCCATTTTTCAGGATTTGAAATGATATAATTGCGAATGCATTCAAACGATTCGTTGTTTCGGACGATATGATCGTGGTACCGCGATTGCCAGGCAAAATTGGGATTTGTTTTTCGGGCATGTGTTGTTACCCCAATTTTGAAACCACGTATTATCGATGCCAAATTTTTACGTTGCGGGCCAAATTGGTTGGCCGGCGGCGGTGGCGTTTGTGGTGGGATTTGTGGTAGAGACGCAATGCATTGCGTCTCTACGTGGCCATCCGCACCACCGTCACCGTTTTTATTGCCGCCATCGGTATTATATTGGTT
>DASQBW010000671.1:0-2129 GCA_035635015.1 Draconibacterium sp.
AGTTTAATATGCCCAGTTTAAAAGCATCTTCCAAATCCATAATCTGGTAGCAAATATCGTCGGCGGCCTCCACCAAATACACCAGCGGATGTCGGGCAAAACTTTCGTCCTGGCGTTGCGCAATTCCCAGTTCTTTTGCAATGTGGTAGTAATTTTCTTTGTCCGATTGAAAAAAACCAAATTTTGGCTTGGTCGCTTTTACCGATTCGTAGGGATATTTTACAATACTGGCCAACGAAGAATAAGTTAATGCAAAGCCTCCTTCACGCTTTCCGTTAAACTGGTGTGTGAGTGTTCGGAAGGCATTGGCATTTCCATCAAAATAAGTGAAATCTTTCCATTCGCCTTCGGTAAGCTGTTCTCTGAATTTCTGTCCTGTACCTTTATTAAAATAGTTGGCTATTGCGGCTTCGCCAGAGTGACCAAAAGGAGGATTGCCCAGGTCGTGGGCAAGGCAAGCCGTTGAAACAATTGTTCCGATTTCATGAATCAGCGGATTATCCTGATGGATTTCCAGCAGAAACTCCGAAAGTAAATTTCCAAGCGATCGGCCTACACTGGCCACTTCAAGACTGTGGGTGAGGCGGTTGTGCACAAAAATATGTTCGGGCAAAGGAAAAACCTGCGTTTTGTTTTGCATCCGGCGAAAAGGCGATGAGAATATAATCCGGTCGTAATCGCGCTGGAATTGCGTACGATCTTCACTTGAAGTCCGCTCCTTTGTTGCCGAACTGCCTAAACGTTTTGTAGATAGTAGTGTATTCCAGTCCATGGTCTCAAAAATTCTTGCACGAATGTATAAGAAATTATGGTTCACATGAAATTTTTGGAGGAGCAAGCACATAAAATGTCATTAATAGGAAGACGCATGACTAAAAGAAGTATCCATTTAAAGAAACAAGTTCTTGTCTTATCAGACCGATTTTACTATTGGTCTTGCCACAAATAGTAAACACAAAAGTCAAGGCTGCGCCCACCTCCCTCGGAAAAACTACTCGATGACTGCTAAAATTCCTGAAACTCGTCGTACCTCCTCAAACATCAGTAATTTTTTAACGCCGTCACCGCTTGTTTTCCGGCTCACCGGCCGAGGCCACGCTCCGATGTAGCTGCCGCTGCATTAGTGGACTGAAAGATGAAGGCCGCCAGCAGGCAGAAAGTACAATCGCTTTGGTGACGTTTCAAAATTATAATCCACCTTATTTTCCAAAAGATGTAAAATTCTTGAACTCTCCTTAATCGAGCCAGAACGATGGAGTGAAAAGTACCAGTACCGAATAGATTTCCAAACGGCCAATTATCATCAGTGCGGTTAAGAAATATTTTGCACCATCAGGTAAATGCAAAAAGTTGCTTACCGGACCAACTGTTCCAAAACCGGGGCCAATTCCGGCCATACTTGTGGCAACCGCACCAAATGAGGTTTTCAGATCGTTCGTCCAAAGCATCATAATCATTGTTGCTACAACTAAAATGAGATAATAAAAAACCACAAAAGTGAATACCCGGTTTATGAGGTCAGGGGGCACCACACTTTTGTTGTAGTGCACTACGCGTACCACTGTTCGGGGTGAAAAATATTCTTTGTATAAAGTTCGGATGCGACGAAAAATCATTAGATGCCTGATTACTTTCACTCCACCGCCGGTTGATCCTGATGATGCTCCAACTAACATCAGCATAGCAATAATACCAATTGATTGCAAGGGCCACTGAAGATAATCGGCAGTGGCAAATCCGGTTGCTGTAATAATGGAAACCACCTGGAAAAAGGCGTGACGGAAAGCTTGTTCGAATCCCATATCCTGATGATGAAAAAACAGCGAAAGAGTGATAATAGTTCCGGCAACAAGAATTATTTTTAAGTATAGCCTGAGCTCTTCATTTTTAAAAGCCGTTTTAAAATCGCCACGCAACCAAAAAACATGAACAATAAAGTTAATTCCGGAAAGCAGCATAAAAAAAGTTACGGTGTATTGAATAAATGGGGAAAAACTGGCCAGACTGTCATTTTTTGTAGAGAATCCACCGGTGGCAATTGTAGCGAAAGAGTGGCAGATGGCATCAAAAAGCGACATGCCGCCAATCCACAAAATAATTGCTTCGGCCAAGGTGAGCCCCAAATAAAT
>DASQBW010000672.1:0-12987 GCA_035635015.1 Draconibacterium sp.
CTGTAGTACCTACTAAATACGGTAAAGTCAGAGGATATATCGATGATGGTATCTATGCATTTCGAGGGATTCCGTATGCGAAAGCCGAAAGGTTTATGCCTCCGCAAGCTCCCGACAAATGGGATGATGTTCGCCAATGTCAAATCTACGGTCCACAGGCCATGCAGGGGAAAGCGCAAAGCTGGGGTGGACAAAGTGACCCCCATTTTGGTTTTCAGTTTGTAGTAGAACCAATGGATGAAGATTGCTTCGTTTTGAATGTTTGGTCACAAGGAATTAACGATGGGAAAAAACGTCCGGTATGGGTTTGGATTCATGGTGGCGGATTCTCAAGTGGTTCTGCTAATCAATTGCCATTTTTCGATGGTCGTGCCTTGGCTGATAAAGGAGACATTGTTGTGGTTACGGTTAATCACAGATTGAACACCCTTGGATATGTTGACCTGAGGGGCTTGGGCGGTAAATATTCTGAATCAGTAAACTTAGGGATGCAGGATTTGGTAGCTGCACTTAAGTGGGTGAATGAAAATATCGAAAATTTTGGTGGTGATCCAAATACAGTAACCATCGATGGGCAGTCGGGTGGTGGAGCTAAAGTTTCAACACTAACGGCCATGCCTTCTGCGGCCGGATTGTTCCAGAGGGCTATTGTGCAAAGTGGCGCAATACTTGAAGTTGGCGGGAATGATCTTAACAAAGAATTTGGACTGGAATTTATAAATGAGCTAGGTATTACTCCTGATGAAGCTGATAAATTAAATGACTTCTCTTACGAAGATTTGGTTGAGGCCAGTAATCGTGTTTCTTCACGTATGAGGGATATTGAGGTACCGTTTATGATGCATCCGGGGCAGTGTCCGGTGATTGACGGAAAATATATTGTTCAGCATCCATTTGATCCAACTCCTGCTGAATTTTCAAGAGATGTTGCAATGCTGATTGGTTCAAACCTTAACGAATCCGGTTACATCAACCGTCAGCTTATTACACCAAAAACTATGACGGAGGTAAAAGCAACGCTTACTGAACGTTACGGTGCTGAAAATGCCGATAAATATATAGCAGCTTACCAGGAAGCTTATCCTGATGATGATCAGCCACAACACATTCTTACTACCTCAATTCGTACCAGGGCGCTTCAACAGGCAGCTATTAAAAATGCACAGGGCGGAGCCCCCGCTTATGTATATCTTTTCGAATGGCAATCGCCACCAAACGATGGTAGTTTAGGTGCTGCTCATGGTATGGAACTACCTTTCATGTTTAATAATATTGCATTGGCCCGCCCGCTTACAGGTGGCGGAAAAGATGCTTATGAAATGGCTGATAAAATTAGTTCAGCATGGATAAACTTTGTAAAAACAGGTGATCCGAATTGCAAAGAACTACCTAAGTGGCCGGCTTATACACCGGATGAAGGAGCAACAATGATATTTGATAATAAATGTGAGGTAAGGTATAATTTTGATCAAAAGCTCATTGATCTTGTATCGACATTACCATCCATAAGTATGTTTTAGATAAATGTTATAAAAATATTAGAAGAAAATGAAGAAATTTTTAGCAACTTTTACGATCATAGCTGTTGCATTTTTTGCATGCTATGCTCAACCAGGTCCGATCGAGGCTGGTGAAAATATTGCCGTAGTACCTACTAAATACGGTAAAGTTAGAGGATACATCGACGATGGCATATACGCCTTTAGAGGTATCCCTTATGCCAAGGCAGACAGGTTTATGCCTCCGCAAGCTCCTGATAAGTGGGATGATGTTCGTCAATGTACGATTTATGGACCGCAAGCCATGCAGGGAAAAGCACAGCGTTGGGGCGGACAGAGTGATTCCAACTTTGGCTTTCAGTTTGTTATTGAGCCAATGGATGAAAAAGAATCTTTCGTACTGAATGTCTGGTCGCAAGGCATTAACGATGGAAAAAAACGTCCGGTATGGGTTTGGATTCATGGGGGAGGTTATTCTTCGGGTTCCGCAAATCAGTTGCCATTCTTCGATGGACGCTCACTGGCAGCAAAAGGCGATATCGTAGTCGTTACTGTTAATCACCGTTTAAATACCCTTGGTTATCTTGATCTAAGGGGTCTGGGCGGTAAATATTCAGAATCGGTAAACCTTGGTATGCGCGATTTAGTCGCTGCACTTAAATGGGTAAACGAGAATATCGAAAACTTTGGCGGCGATCCTAATACTGTAACCATCGACGGACAATCAGGTGGAGGCATGAAAGTTTCTACTTTAATGGCTATGCCAGCGGCTGCCGGTTTATTCCACAGAGCTATTGTACAGAGTGGTTCATTAACTCGTGTATCTGAAGGCGAAGCTAGCAAAGCTGCTGGTCTTGAGTTTGCGAAAGCATTGGGTGTTACATCTGAAAATGCTGAAAAACTGGATGATTACACTTATGAAGAACTTGTTGCTGCCAGCAGAAGTATGGGACGAGGCGGTATGGGCCCAACTATCGACGGCAAATACATCGTTCAGCATCCGTTTGATCCAACTCCTGCTGATTTTTCAAAAGATGTTGCTATGATTATTGGGTCAAATCTTAATGAATTTGGCTACACCAATCGTCAGCTTATTACTCCAAAAACAATGGCCGAAGTAAAAGCAACGCTTACTGAAAGATATGGTGCTGAGAATGCGGATAAATACATTGCAGCTTATAAAGAAGCTTTTCCGAAAGATGATCAGCCACAACATATACTTACAACCTCTGTTCGTTCAGGAGCACTTAATCAGGCAACCATTAAAAATGCACAGGGTGGAGCTCCTGCTTATGTATATCTTTTCCAATGGCAGTCTCCACCAAATAACGGTAGCTTAGGTGCAGCTCACGGAATGGAGCTTCCTTTCATGTTCAATAATATTGCAAAGGCCCGCACACTTACCGGAGGAGGTAAAGATGCTTACGAACTAGCTGATAAAATTAGCTCAGCATGGATAAGCTTTGTAAAAACCGGAGATCCGAATTGCAAAGAATTGCCAAAGTGGGAACCATACACACCCGAAAAAGGCGCCACAATGGTATTTGACAATAAGTGTGAGGCAAAATACAACTTTGATAAAAAACTCGTTGATCTGGTATCTACATTACCATCCATGAGAATGTTTTAGTTCAAAACGAGTAATAAAGATTACAAATAATGAAAAATATTTTAGCAACTTTTATGATTATAGCTACTGCATTTTTTGCTTCAAGTAGCTATGCACAATTGGGACCAATTGAGGTTGGTGAAAATATCGCAGTAGTACCTACTAAATATGGTAAAGTTCGCGGTTACATAGACGGTGGCATTTATGCATTTAAAGGAATACCTTATGCACAAGCCGAGCGCTTTTTGCCGGCAACAGCACCTGATAAATGGGATGGAGTACTCCAGTGCACCATTTACGGGCCACAAGCCATGCAAAGTACTGCTCAGAACTGGGGTGGACAGAACGATGATGCTTTTGGCTTTCAATTTTCCAGAGAACCCATGGATGAAAAGGAGAGCTTTGTGCTTAATGTTTGGTCTCAGGGTATAAACGATGGAAAAAAACGTCCGGTATGGGTTTGGTTGCACGGAGGTGGATATGCCGGTGGTTCAGGTAATCAGCTTCCTTGTTTTGATGGTCGTGCAATGGCCGATAAGGGAGATATAGTTGTCGTTACCATTAATCACAGGCTCAATGTTTTAGGTTATACTGATTTGAGCGGATTAGGTGGTAAATATTCTGAATCTGTAAACCTTGGAATGCGTGATATTGTTGCTGCTCTGCAATGGATACAAGACAATATTGAAAATTTCGGAGGTGACCCAAATTCAGTTACAATCGATGGACAATCGGGAGGTGGAATGAAAGTGTCTACATTAATGGCTATGCCGGCAGCAGCTGGTAAATTATTCCATAAGGCCATTGTACAAAGTGGAGCAATTAACACACTTACAAGTGGAGAAGATTCTAAAGCTTTTGGATTAGCGTTTGCCGCAGCGCTTGGAGTGAATGCACGAAATGCTGAGACACTGAACGATTTTACTTACGAAGAATTGGTTGCTGCCGAGCGACTCGCTTCAAGTGTATTAAGGGCTTCCGGAAGCAGAGCCAGTGGCGGAGCTCCTTCTATTGATGGTAAATACATTACTCAAAATCCATTCGATCCGACACCGGCTGAATTTGCAAAAGATATTCCAATGCTTATTGGAAGTAACTTAAATGAATTTGCTTATTACAACCGTGCACTTATTACCCCAAAATCTATGGAGGAAGTAAGATCAACACTTGCTCAGCGTTACGGCGCAGAAAATGTAGATGAATTTATCTCGCTTTTCAAAGCTGCTTATCCTGATGAAAAAGAACCTCATCGTATGTTGGTTTTCGATACCAATTTCAGAAATGGGGGCCTTAGTCAGTCAGCATTAAAAAGCAAACAAGGTGGAGCTCCTGTTTACAATTACCTGCTTACCTGGCAGTCGCCCGTAAACGATGGCAGCCTTGGTGGAGCGCATGGTATGGAATTGCCTTTCATGTTCAATAATATTGAATTGGCATGCAGTCTTACCGGTTGTACAGAAGAGGCTTACAAACTGGAAGATAAAATAAGTTCAGCATGGATAAATTTTGTAAAAACCGGTGACCCAAACGCTAAGAATTTGCCGGATTGGGAAACTTATACTGCACAATCAGGAGCTACCATGATTTTCGACAACGAATGTAAAGTGTTGAACAATCATGACAAAGCTTTGATGGATTTCATACGTGCTCACAGCTCGTTTGGACCAAGGAGAAGATAATCTCCGGGCTATATAAGCTAGACTATTAACTAAACTATGAGAAATTCTAAAATAACAATTCTGATAGCCTTTATTGCCTTGGTTGTATCATACAGTTATGGTCAACCAGGGCCAATAGAGGCAGGCGAAGGTATAGCTGTAGTTTCTACCACATACGGAAAGGTTAGAGGCTATATCGATGATGGTATTTTCGCGTTTAAAGGAATACCTTATGCCAAAGCCAAAAGATTTATGCCACCGGAAGTCCCCGATAAATGGGATGGAGTACGTCAATGTCAGATTTACGGGCCACAGGCAATGCAAAGCACAGCTCAAAACTGGACAGGACAGAGTGATTACAATTTTGGATTTCTGTTTAACAGGGAGCCTATGGATGAGCATGAAAGTTTTGTGCTCAATGTTTGGTCTCAGGGCATTAACGATGGTAAAAAACGTCCGGTATGGGTTTGGTTACACGGTGGCGGATTTAATTCGGGTTCCGGCAATCAACTTCCTTGTTTCGATGGATGCTCAATGGCTGATAAAGGAGATATTGTAGTGGTTACGCTTAATCACCGGCTAAATGTTCTTGGGGCTACTGACTTAAGAGGTTTGGGAGGTAAATATTCTGAATCTGTAAACCTCGGAATGCAGGATATTGTTGCGGCCTTGCAATGGGTACACAACAATATTGAAAATTTTGGAGGCGACCCGAATAGTGTTACTATCGATGGCCAATCAGGTGGTGGTGGAAAAGTTTCCAGATTAATGGCTATGCCTGCAGCAGCGGGCAAGTTGTTTCACAGGGCTATCGTACAAAGTGGATCGCTTACCACACTAAGAAGTGGAGATGATTCAAAAGCTTATGGATTAGCATTTGCTGCAGCACTGGGAGTTAATGCGCAGAATGCAGAAAAACTGAATGATTTTACTTATGATGAACTGGTTGCTGCTGCAAGACTAACATCAGATGTATTGGGAGCGGCAGGAAGTAGTGCCAGTGGAGCGACCTTGTGTGTCGATGGTAAGTACATTACCCAAAATCCATTTGATCCGACACCTGCTGATTTTGCTAAGGATATACCAATGCTTATTGGCAGTAACTTAAATGAATTTGAATATTACAATCGTGCACTTGTCACTCCAAAAACCATAGACGAAGTAAAAGCAACTCTTGCTGAACGTTATGGTGCTGAAAACGTTGATAAATACATCTCTTTATTCCAGGCAGCATATCCCGATACGAAAGAACCACATCGTATGTTGGTTTTCGATAACCAGGTCAGAGACATGGCCGTCCAGCAAGGAACATTAAAAAGCAAACAGGGCGGAGCTCCGGTTTACGAATTCCTGTTTACATGGCAATCTCCTGTTAACGATGGTAGCCTGGGGGCAGCTCATGGAATGGAATTACCATTCATGTTCAATAATATTGAATTCGCACGTACTTTAACGGGGTGTGGAAAAGATGCTTATGAGCTGGAAGATAAAATTAGTTCAGCATGGATTAATTTTATAAAAACAGGTAATCCGAATGCTGAAAATCTACCGGGGTGGGAACCTTATACTGCTGAAAATGGCGCAACAATGATTTTCGATAATGAATGTAAAGTGGTAAATAACCATGATAAAGCGCTGATGGACTTCATCAATTCATTTCCCCAAATAATATCATTTGGACCAAGACGAGGACAGGTGAAAGAAGTAAAAAAATAAACTTTGAACTCTAAACTATTTACCTAACTATGAAAAAATCTAAATTAATAATTCTAACATTTTTTATTGCCTTGGTCGCATCATACAGTTATGGTCAACCGGGTCCAATAGAGGCAGGCGAAGGTATAGCGGAAGTTTCTACCCAATACGGTAAAGTTAGAGGCTATATTGATGATGGTATTTTTGCGTTTAAAGGAATACCTTATGCCAAAGCCGAAAGGTTTATGCCACCGGAAGCCCCGGATAAATGGGATGGAGTGCGTCAATGTCAGATTTACGGGCCACAGGCAATGCAAAAAACATCGCAAAACTGGACTGGACAAAGTGACTACAGTTTTGCTTTCCTGTTCAACAGGGAACCAATGAATGAAAAAGAAAGTCTTGTGCTCAATGTTTGGTCTCAGGGCATTAACGACGGTAAAAAGCGTCCGGTATGGGTTTGGTTACACGGAGGCGGATACCGCGATGGTTCAGGTAACCAGCTCCCTTGTTTCGATGGATGCTCAATGGCCAGTAAGGGAGACATTGTCGTCGTTACACTTAATCACAGACTGAATGTTCTTGGATTTACCGATTTAAGAGGCTTGGGAGGAAAATATTCAGAATCTGTAAACCTCGGAATGAAAGATATTGTTGCAGCCTTACTATGGGTACACGACAATATCGAAAATTTTGGAGGCGATCCCAATACGGTTACCATCGATGGTCAGTCGGGTGGTGGCGGAAAAGTTTCAACTCTGATGGCTGTACCTTCAGCCGCCGGCAAGTTGTTTCACCGGGCAATCGTACAAAGTGGATCGACTACCACACTCGGAAGTGGAGAAGATTCTAAAGCTTATGGATTGGCATTTGCAGCTGCTCTTGGCGTAAATGCAAGTAATGCAGAAAAACTAAACGATTTTACCTACGAAGAGCTGGCTGTTGCCGCACAACTCACTACTGATGTTTTGGGAGCAGCTGGGAGTAGTGCCAGAGGAGGATATCCTTCTATCGACGGTAAATTTATTACTCAACATCCATTTGATCCTGAACCGGCTGATTTTACAAAGGACATTCCAATGCTAATCGGTTCCGATCTGAATGAATTTTTTTATGAAGACCGTCAAATTGTTACTCCAAAAACAATGGAGGAAGTGCGGGCCATTCTTGCTCAACGCTACGGAGCAGAAAATGTGGACAAATATATTGAGTTATATCGTGCGGCTTATCCCGATACAAAAGAACCACATCGTATGTTGGTTTTTGATACCGGATTCAGAGGGAGAGCCATCCAACAGGGAATATTTAAAAGCAAACAGGGCGGAGCTCCGGTTTACGAATACCTGTTTACCTGGCAATCTCCGGTTAACGATGGCAGTATGGGGGGATCTCATGGTATGGAACTGCCTTTCATGTTCAATAATATAGAAATGGCTTGTACCTTAACCGGATGTGGCGAAGATGCTTATGAACTGGAAGATAAAATGAGTTCGGCGTGGATTAATTTTATAAAAACCGGTGATCCTAACGCGAAAAATCTACCGGAATGGGTACCATATAATGTTGAAGAAGGCGCTACAATGTTGTTTGATAATGAATGCAAAGTAGTTTACAATCACGACAAAAAGTTGTTCGAACTCATCGAAGGTTTTCCTCCTGTAGGATTATATGGTGGTAGCAGGAGGTATACTAAATAGAATTTTAAGGATCTAATTGATAACATCTAATCTTTTATAATCGATGAAAAACCTTATTACAACCATAATAATGGTCACTTTAGTGTTGACTACATCATACATTTACGGACAACCCGGAGCCATTAAGGCAGGGGACAACATTGCTGTCGTTTCTACTCAATATGGAAAGGTTCGGGGCTACATTGACGATGGTATATACGCATACAAAGGAATACCGTATGCCAAAGCTGACCGGTTTATGCCGCCTCAGGCTCCTGATGCCTGGGATGATGTGCGACAGTGTACTATTTACGGGCCACAGGTTATGCAAACCACATCACAAAACTGGACCGGACAAAGTGATTACAATTTTGGATTTCTGTTTAACAGAGAACCAATGGATGAAAAAGAAAGCCTGGTACTGAATATTTGGTCGCAGGGCATAAACGATGGGAAAAAACGCCCGGTTTTGGTATGGATCCATGGTGGAGGATATCGAGCAGGCTCGGGTAACCAACTTCCATGTTTCGATGGTTGCTCAATGGCAGGTAAAGGAGACATTGTTGTTGTTACACTAAACCACAGATTGAATGTTCTTGGCTACGTCGATTTAAGAGGTTTAGGCGGCAAATATTCTGAGTCAGTAAACCTGGGGCAGCAGGATCTTGTCGCCGCTTTGCAATGGGTACATGATAATATCGAAAACTTTGGAGGCGATCCAAATACAGTTACCATCGACGGACAATCGGGTGGTGGTGGAAAGGTATCAACTTTAATGGCAATGCCTTCAGCAGCAGGATTATTCCAAAGGGCAATTGTACAAAGTGGTTCTAAGCTCAGCCTTGGTAGCGGAGAAGATTCAAAAGCTTTTGGTTTAGCCTTCGCTGCAGCACTTGGAGTAAATTCAGGAAATGCTGAGAAACTGAACGATTTTACGTATGAAGAACTGGCTGAAGCAAATGAACTTGTTACAAGTGTACTGACAGCAGCTGGAAGTAGCGTCAATGGAGGCTCTCCATCTCTTGATGGTAAATATGTTACTCAAAATCCTTTCGATCCGGCGCCTGCAGATTTTTCAAAAGATGTTGCGATGCTGATTGGTACCAACCTGAATGAATTTACTTATTACGACCGTGCGCTTATCACCTCAAAAACTATGGATGAAGTGAAAGCTATACTTACAGATCTTTACGGGCCACAAAACGTTGAGAAGTATATATCGCTATACAAAGCAGCATATCCTGAAGAAACGGAACCACACCGAATGTTGGTTTTCGATCCGTCAACGAGAGGAAGAGCTATTAAGCAGGCAGCATTTAAAAGTAGACAGGGAGGCGCTCCCGCTTATCAATACCTGTTTACATGGCAGTCGCCTGTAAACGATGGTAGTTTAGGTGCAGCTCATGGAATGGAATTGCCATTTATGTTTAATAATATTGAGATGGCATGTACTTTAACCGGATGCACTAAAGAAGCTTATGTACTTGAGGATAAAATAAGTTCAGCATGGATAAATTTTATTAAAACAGGGGATCCGAATACTAAAAATCTTCCTAAATGGGAACCATATACTGAAGGGAAAAGTAATACAATGCTCCTTGATAATGAATGCAAATTGGTAACAGACCACGATAAAGCATTAATTGAGTTTATTAATTCATTTCCGGTAGCAAACCTATTCGGGCCAAAAATTAATTAGTGTTGACTTTTCTGTAAATAATCAATAAAAAAACATATAATGAGAAAGCTTATAGTAACTGTTTTAATTCTGACTACTTCAATTATTGCATCAAACAGCTATGGACAACCAGGCCCCATTGAGGTGGGAGAAAACATCGCAGTCGTTCCTACTGAATATGGTAAGGTGCGCGGTTACATTGATGATGGTATTTATGCATTTAAGGGGATTCCTTACGCCAAAGCCGATCGTTTTATGCCACCGCAAGCTCCTGATAAATGGGATGATGTTCGCCAGTGTACCATATACGGACCACAGGCTATGCAGGGAAAAGCTCAGAGCTGGAGAGGCCAGGGCGATAGTAACTTTGGTTTTCAGGCCAGTAATGAGCCGATGGATGAGTATGAATCTTTCGTGATAAATGTCTGGTCAAAGGGCATCAACGATGGTAAAAAGCGTCCTGTATTTGTGTGGTTACATGGTGGAGGATATTCCAGCGGTTCCGGAAATCAGTTCCCTTACTTCGACGGACGCTCATTAGCGGCAAAAGGCGATATCGTAGTTGTTTCTGTAAACCACAGACTTAATATACTTGGATATCTTGATTTGAGTGGCTTAGGCGGCAAATATTCAGAATCGGTAAATCTTGGGATGCAGGACTTGGTTGCAGGACTTAAATGGGTAAACAGTAATATTGAAAACTTTGGAGGTGATCCGAATAAGGTAACCATTGCCGGCCAATCCGGAGGTGGAGGTAAGGTTTCAACACTAATGGCCATGCCTTCAGCAGTTGGATTGTTTCAAGGAGCTATAATACAAAGTGGTTCGTATTTAACTGTAGCTGAAGGTGATTTAACAAAAGCCTATGGTTTGGCATTTGTAAAGGCACTTGGCATCACTCCCGAAGAGGCTGATAAACTTAATGATTTTTCGTATGAAGAACTTGTACAGGCTCAACGCGGGGCATCGGAGATAATGAGTGAACAAGGCTATACAAATATTGGTAGAATTATAAATCCAACCGTTGATGGTGAATATATAGAACAACATCCATTCGATCCGGCACCACCTGAATTTGCAAAAGATATTGCGATGATTATTGGTTCCAATCTGAATGAAAGAAGTTCGCATAACCGCCAGCTGATTACGCCACAAACAATGGAGCAGGTGAGGGCAACCTTGACTGAGCGTTATGGTGCTGAAAATGCAGAAAAATATATTGCCGCATATCAAGAGGCATATCCTGATGATGATGAGCCACAGCACATTTTAACTAAAGATATTCGCACAAGTCCTCTTGCACAGGCATCCATAAAAGTGGCACAAGGTGGAGCTCCTGTGTATGTTTATTTGTTTGAATGGCAATCTCCGGTTAATGATGGAAGTCTGGGTGCAGCTCATGGTATGGAACTCCCTTTCGTATTTAATAATATTGAGATGGCACGTACTCAAACTGGTGGTGGTAAAGATGCTTTAGAGCTGGAGGATAAGATGAGTTCAGCATGGATAAACTTTATAAAAACCGGAGATCCCAATTGTAAGGAATTACCCAAATGGACACCTTATACACCGGAAAAAGGAGCAACTATGATATTCGATAATGAATGTAAGGTGCTAAATAACCATGATAAAAAACTAATTGATTTGGTGAATTCTCTATAGTTAGATGAAATGTCTGGCTCAGGAAGAACATTGTCACGGGTTGTTTGCGAATAATAAAAACTAAATACTAACAAACTATGAAGAAAATTGTAACGTTGAGTTTAGCTATAGTAATGATTGTATTATGTAGCTGTGAACAACAACCCCAACCTGTTAGCTCTGAGCAGCCTGGTCCAATAGAGGCCGGTGAAAACATTGCCGTTGTTTCAACCAAGTATGGAAAGGTCCGCGGTTACATAGATGACGGTGTATTTGCATTTAAAGGAATCCCCTATGCAAAGGCCGAACGGTTCATGCCCCCACAAGCTCCTGACAACTGGGATGACGTGATGCAGTGTACCATTTACGGACCGAAAGTAATGCAGGGGTATTCCACAAATTGGGGCGGTCAGGGTGATGAGAATTTTGGTTTTCAGTTTCCCATGGAACCAATGGATGAAAAGGAATCCTTCGTTCTAAACGTCTGGTCCAATGGCATCAATGATGGAAAGAAACGCCCGGTATGGGTATGGATCCATGGTGGTGGTTTTTCTAGTGGATCCGGTAACCAACTCCCCTTCTTTGACGGCCGTTCGCTGGCCAATGAGGGGGACATCATTGTGGTCACCTTAAATCACCGACTAAATGTGCTGGGTTATGTGGATCTGAGAGAACTAGGTGGAAAGTATGCTGAATCTGTAAACCTGGGTCAACAGGATTTGGTCGCCGCACTACAATGGATTAGAGACAACATTGCCAATTTCGGGGGTGATCCCAGTTCAGTCACAATCGCTGGACAATCAGGCGGGGGACGAAAGGTCTCTACCCTTTTAGCAATGCCTCCTGCCGCAGATCTATTCCATAAAGCGATTATACAAAGTGGCTCTGAGTTAAGAATAAGTGAAGATAAAGATAGCAGGGCATTTGGTCTGGAGTTTATTAAAGCGCTTGGTATTACCCCAACAGAAGCCGACAAGTTGAATGACTTTAGTTACGATGAACTGGTGGAAGCTGGGCGAAAGGCTACGGCTAGTATGCGAGCAGCTGGGACTTTGAACGGCAGAGGAGTTGGCCCAACAGTCGATGGTAAGTATGTGTCTCAACACCCTTTCGATCCTGAGCCGGCTGAATTCTCTAAGAACAAGCCCATGCTCATTGGCTCGAACCTGAATGAGCGAACCTACCGGAACAGGCAGCTTATTACACCCAAGTCCATGGAAGAAGTACGTGCTACACTTGCGGAAAGGTACGGAGCAGAAAATGTTGATAAATATATCGAGTTGCATCGATCAAGTTATCCAAACCATGACCAACCGCAGGATCTATTGTCAGTTGATTTTAGTTATCGTCCCAATTCTATTAAACAGGCTACCATCAAAAGTAATCAGGGAGGCGCTCCGGTATATGCCTATCTTTTTACTTGGCAATCCCCTGTAAATGATGGGAGTTTAGGTGCAGCGCATGGCATGGAGCTTGCCTTTGCTTTTAATAACATTGCCATGGCCCGAACCCTGACAGGTGGTGGAAAAGA
>DASQBW010000673.1:0-1916 GCA_035635015.1 Draconibacterium sp.
CAAATATTCTGAAAAACATCAGTATCGCGAACACCGGCACAAAACAGTGAACGTGCCATTAAGTTAGCCCACGAATCCAGATCGTGGCGGTTATGAAAAATGACGGTCGGATTTCCGGTTGTACCACTCGAACTGTGCAAACGAATAATGTCCTTTTTCGGTAAGCTTAAAAAGCCATACGGGAAATGATCACGCAAATCCTGTTTTGTTGTAAAAGGCAATTCCGTAATCTGCGAAATATCTTTAATTGCTCCGGCTTTTATCTTCTTCCTACTGAACAAATCGCTGTAAAAGGGCGATCTGCCAGCATTCTCAATCGTCTTATTTAAACGTTCAACCTGAAGCTTTTGCAGGTTTTTCTCCCCCAGGGTTTCAAACTCCTCCTGCCAAAATTCTTGCGTCATCCTCTAAAAATTATATGTAAGCATCAACAGAACTCGGTGGTTGGTTGCGTTTACTGTATCGTCATAAAGTCCGTCGGAGAAGTCGAAAGTTCCTGTTCCGTAGTCAGCAGAATCGATCTCATATTCTGCTACAAAACGTAGATTTTTGTAGTTGTACGCATAATAAGGAGCTATACGAAATACCTGCTTCATAGTCGGCATCAACCCTTTTGTTTTTGCTGCACCGTCAAAATTATAAAGGGCATCTTTTGTTCCAAAATTAGTTGTCATGCCGGCAAATAAACCGATTTGTTTTTGCGTTCCGTAAACCACATTCACCAATGTAGAAGAAGTAGTATAGTTGGTGTAGGTCATTCCTCCTGTAGCTTCATCATACGACTTTACACCGTAACCACCAATCATCAACATATTTGTCAGGTTCTGGCCCACCATTTCTTTAACCAAAAAGAACCACTTGTCTTTTTTGTACCCCGCATAACTCATCACGGCATAACTTGTATTCAGCTCATCACTCTGAAATTTACCCATTGTTCCTTCAGTAACGTCAATGGGTTTTATGGCATTAAACTGTCCTGCTATTCCGAGGCTAATTCCATTATCATTGTAATATAAACCAGCTACCAGTTCAGGAATTCCGGCATTACGTTTTGCCAGGTTCTTGTCGTTGGTATCATCTACCTGATAAAAACCCGCTGAACAATATTGTTGCTCGTACAAGGCTGTTAACGAAAGAGTAGTTTTAGCCCCCAGTTTATAATCGAAATCGATTTGCGGTGAGCGGTTAAACGGATTGTAAGGGCTACCGGTATTTAATCCGCCTACCTGAGGAAAGAATGAACCACTGCCGTTCCACAACGGATGCCATGTTTGACCTATTAACAATGAAGATTTTTCCCAATCAAGTTTTACAAAAGCTTTTCGTAAACGCAGTACTTCAGGATATTCGGCAACAATTCCGGCAAAGTCGGTTTCAAAATTTGCCGATGTTTTGGCTCCCAGAATCTCAGGCCCGGTAATGTTAAAACCAAAGCGGGTTGCCATGGCAGTGTAACCGTGAATACCTTGCTTGTTCAAATCATTTCCTTCGGCATCGACTCCTTTGTAGAGCGGAAACAGATAAAAATTATCCTGAGCCGCATTTAATCCTTTATATGAATCGTAATAATACTCGCTGCGGATAAAACCGTAAAGCTGAATTGACGATTGTTTTGCTGAAACTGAATTGTCTTCCTGTGCCATTACTGAAATTGCAAGAAAACCCAAAATAAAAATAAGTGATAAATATTTTTTCATCGCTGAATTGATTAGTTGTTTTTGTTTATGAAATAAATTTTTCCCGAAGCCACCTTATCAGGACTTCGGGCCAAAACAGAAGTAATCCAATAAGGAATAATATGTTGCTGTCTTAAACACGAACATCAAAAATAACAATTTTACAAAATGCCCCAAGGCTGGAATTACAATTTGAATTTAAAATGGGCTTATTTATTTTGATTTCAAACTACATATAAA
>DASQBW010000674.1:0-3364 GCA_035635015.1 Draconibacterium sp.
TAAGTAGACCATGCAATTTTTAAATCTAATCTAATCGTCTTATGAAAACCATAGTTGAACTTTTTGAAACAGCCGTAGCCAACTATCCCGACAATCCTTATCTGTGGGAAAAAACAAATGGAGAATACAGACCTACAACTTATAAAGAAACCCGGGAACAAGTGCTTGACCTAGCTGCCGGACTTATTCAACTTGGTTTTGCAAAAGGCGACCGGGCAGCTTTAATTGCCGACGGAAGAAACGACTGGATCATTAGCGAACTGGGAATGCTGTATGCCGGAGGTATAAATGTTCCACTTTCTATTCGCTTACAGAATAACGAACTTTCTTTCAGGATTAAACACAGCGGAAGTAAATATATTTTCGTTTCGAAATTGCATGCCGCAAAAGTAGAAGAGATACGTGATGAGCTGCCTGAATTGGAAAAAGTGATATATATAGATGGTAAAGAAGATCCCGGAGAAAATGATATTGACTACCGCGAGCTGCTGAAAAACGGTGCCCAATTCAGGATTGAAAATACCGAACTAACCGAGAAGGTGTGGAAAGGCATTGAACCAAACTATGTAGCAAATATTTCGTACACTTCCGGCACTACTGCCGACCCAAAAGGGATAATGCTGACTCATCTGAACTATGCCGCTAATGTGGTACAATCCAACTCTCTTCTCGACTTGCAATCAGATTGGATTACACTTGCCATATTACCGTGGGATCACGCCTTTGCGCACACCACGTGTTTGTATGTTTTTATGTATAAAGGGGCAAGTATCGCATCAGTAGAAATTGGTAACTCACCAATGGAAACGCTGCGAAACATTCCAAAGAACATCCAGGAAATTAAACCAACACTGATGATGAGTGTACCGGCGTATTCAAAAACGTTCAGAAAGAACATTGAATCCGGTATTCGCAAAAAAGGTGAGTTCCTGTATAAAGTTTTTCAATTTGCATTAAAAGTAGCGTATGCACACAATGGATATGGTAACAACCGGGGCAAAGGGTGGCGATTTTTTCTGAAGCCACTTTACTGGTTGTTCGACGAAATATTGTTTGCTAAAGTACGTGCTGGTTTTGGAGGAAATCTGCAGTTCTTTGTAGGAGGCGGTGCTTTGCTTGACGTTGAGTTACAACGCTTCTTCTATGCCGTTGGACTTCCCATTTGCCAGGGCTACGGACTTACAGAAGCCGCCCCGGTAATTTCGTCCAATGTTCCGCACGATGTAATTTTTGGCTCGTCGGGGAAACCGGTAAAAGACCTCGAATTAAAAATACTTGACGAAGATGGCAAGGAACTACCTAATGGCCAAAAAGGCGAGATAGTTGTAAAAGGAGATAATGTTATGTTGGGCTATTGGAACAATCCGACTGCCACGGCCGACACACTGAAAAACGAATGGCTGCACACCGGCGACATGGGTTACATGGCAGATAACGGATTTCTTTATGTTATGGGACGTTTTAAAAGCCTGCTTATTGGTAACGATGGTGAAAAATACAGTCCGGAAGGAATTGAAGAAGCACTTGTCGACCAGTCGCCATATATCCAGCAGGTAATGCTGTACAATAACCAAAACCCGTACACTGTTGGAATGGTTGTTCCTGAAATGGAAGCCATTAACCGCGAATTAAAAAGCCGGGGCATTGAAAAAGGAACGGACAAAGCTGCCGAGGCAACTATAGAAATTGTTCAGCATGAAATAAATGAATACAGAAAAGGCGGAAAATTCGAAGGTTCATTTCC
The DNA here is from genome assembly GCA_035635015.1 of Draconibacterium sp. Lineage (GTDB taxonomy): Bacteria > Bacteroidota > Bacteroidia > Bacteroidales > Prolixibacteraceae > Draconibacterium. The sequence goes on from DASQBW010000674.1 coordinate 1,745, forward strand.
TGAACGTTGGTTACCTGCAACATTTGCAATTCTGCCGGAGGCATTTACCACTGAAAACAAAATGCTAAACGCAACCATGAAAATGGTGCGAGACAGAGTAAATGAGCATTTTGCCAAAGAACTTGATTTTCTGTACACACCTGCGGCTAAAAATTGTTTCAATGAAATGAATGTTGAAGCCGTTAAAAAATGGATGGCATAAACAGAATGATGAAGATCGATTAACGAATGATGATTTACGATTGAAAAAATACATACATTCCTTTTCTTAAATCTAAAATCTTCATTCGTTAATCATCATTCGAAATTCTCCCCTATTCTTCAATAAAATACCTTAACTGGTCGAGCATAATGGGTACATCATCTTTATTGATGCCCAAATTTATGAGGTGATGCAGATCTTCGTAAAAGATTTCAAAAAATTCCTGTTCGGTAAATTTGGTTTTAACGATTGACTGCTTATAATAATCCAATGCATCTTTTCGCCGACCGAGGCACCAATGCACATGTCCCATGTTCATCAGGTCGTGCTTGTTAGGTTCGTCGTCGACAAGCTTTTTAAAATACTTTTCGGCCTGTTCGAGCTTGCCCGAAACCAGCGAACACCAACCGATGGGTTTCCATACTTTTTTATTTTCGGGCATCAGGTATTCCACTTTAAAATATGTTTTTAAAGCTTCTTCAAAACGATCCAGTTCCAGCAAACAATGCCCGATATTCAACTGCACATTCAAATTATCTTCATCAAGCCCTTCAACCTCACGGTAATACTCCAGGGCCTTTTGTGGCTGTTTTAAATTACGGTAACAAAGGGCTATTTTATTCAGGTTCCACTTCTTGTTCAACTCAAACAACTCGGCACTTTTATAGGCGTTCAGTGCTTTTTCAAAATCACCCGATTTTTGATAACAATACCCTAGTTTCTGATACAGTTCACCACTTTTTTCCTCTTCAAGCAAATAGTTGAAAACTTCTGCAGCCTCTGAGTAATAGTTTTTCGAGAAATAGTATTCGGCAATATTTCTTAGAATGTTCCTGTCCTCCATTAAAATATCACCAAGAGCCAGCTTGTTATGAAAATCAAAACGCCAGTTAAAAATATCTTCAAAATCGGTTTTGCGCGGATGCAATTTAAAAAAGCGATACAAATCCTGAATATACAGGTTCGATTCATATCCTGCTTTTTTACCCGGATCGGTGAGTGCCTCATCGTTTTTTAATTCCTCAAACTGCTGCATTTCTGCATGCATCCCCTCGGCCAGAAACTCACGATTTTCTGCCGGCATATTCTGAATACTAAAACAAAACGAATATTTATCGGAGTTGCACAATACGGGAGCCGAATCAATGGCTTTTATAAAGCGTGAGGTTACTGCGTCGTTCTTATCAATCATAAACCCGATTTCCGGATTATCGGCGTAAAACGGCATAAACCAGTTGGCAAATTCGCTAAAAAAAGGGAACATTTTAAGCATCGCAAAAGAGCTCATAAACACATCAGCACCTTCCATCTGAAGCTCCGAAAATTCTTCCATTTTATTCATTAATCCCGGCGAATCTTCAAACAACTTCTCCCATTCCGGATTTTCATCATCACCCAAACTGTCATCCATTAAACTA
>DASQBW010000675.1:0-1621 GCA_035635015.1 Draconibacterium sp.
AAAAAAGTGGGTGTTGTTGGCGCACTTCTCGGAAATCCGGAAGTAATTGTTTTGGATGAGCCTTTTGCTAACCTTGATCCATCGTCGCAATACCAGCTCCGCAATATCATTAAAGAGTTTTCGAAACAAAAGGAAAAAACATTGTTGATTTCGAGCCACGATCTCGACCATGTTGCCGATGTTTGTTCGCGCATCGTTATTCTTGATAAAGGTGAAGTGGTGCGTGATGTTGAGAAAACGGAATCAACACTCGCCGATTTGGAAGAATTCTTTACCGGAGTGCGTAAAGAAGAGAATCTGGTTGACTAGCGCTCACCCCCACTCACCATATATTATATGCTGTGCAATAGGAGAATAGGATTAAGTTAGATTTTTCACTATTTTTATTTTCCTTTAAAAACGGTTTTGAACGAATGGAAAATCACGAACAACAGGCACAACAGGCTTTTTCAAAAATGGCACAACTCTGCAGCCGTTCGGAGCAATGCTCTGCAGATATCCGTAAAAAAATTCTTGCTTACGAAATTGTGGACGAAATTGTAGATGAAATCATTGATAAGCTGATTGCTGAAAAGTACATCGACGACGAACGTTATGCAAAAGCTTACGTAAACGACAAATTTAAATTCAATAAGTGGGGTCGCATAAAAATGCGCTACTACCTGCACCAAAAAGGGCTTACCGATGCCGCCATTGAAAAAGGCCTTGAAAAAATCGATGAAGAAAAATACATAAAGGTGCTGGTAAAAACCATGAAAGACAAAGCCAAAACTATTAAAAAGAAAGACAAATTCACTAAAATGGGACAGATTATCCGTTATACTCAGGGACGTGGTTTTGAGCCGGAATTAATACATCGACACATGAATGAAGTGTTGGAATAGCAAGCAGTGATCAGTTTCAGTTTACAACCCCCAAAATCAAGCAATTTCCGGAACCCTGAATCTAGTGTCCAGAATCCAGTATCAAATATCCGGATTCTGAACTTTTCATCGTACATTTGCGTCCTATTAAAAATTTATCTAAATGATATTAAAGGAACAGGTAAAAGACCTTGTTGAGCGCCGGGATGCGCTGAGGAGGCATCTTTGACTACGATGCAAAATTAATTGAACAGGAAGAAGAAGAATTAAAAACCCAGGATCCTGAATTCTGGAATAATCCCAAAGAAGCCGAAGCCCAAATTAAAAAAATCCGCACCATAAAAGTGTGGACCGACGCCTTTATAGAAGTACACGAATCCACCGAAGATTTTCTAGTACTCTACGAATTTTTCGAACAGGAAGAGGCCAGCGAGGAAGAGGTTGATCAGTCGTTTACCGAAACGCTTACCTTGATTGAGGAACTGGAAACACAAAATATGCTTCGTAACGAAGAAGACCGTTTGGGAGCAGTGTTACGCATAAATGCCGGAGCCGGCGGTACGGAGAGTAACGACTGGGCCGACATGCTTTTTCGGATGTACACGCGCTGGATTGAAAAACAGGGCTACAAAATGAAAGTAGCCGACATGCAAGCCGGCGATGAAGTAGGCATTAAGAGCTGTACCATCGAAATTGAAGGCGAATTTGCCTATGGTTTTCTGAAAAGCGAAAACGGCGTGCACCGCCTGGTACGCCTG
>DASQBW010000676.1:0-2018 GCA_035635015.1 Draconibacterium sp.
CGACACATGCCGCCACAGGATTTGTTCCTTGCAGGTTACTGTTATCAAAACATTCAATATGCGTTGGCAACTCTTTTAATTGCAAGTCCTTTTTTATGGTATTTAGTATTCGATCTGTCCTGATGGTTGGATTTTTAAGCACTGCTTGTTTCTCCCTTTCCAAACGGAAATACTTTGCATTTCGTTTTGACAGGTCTAATAATTGCTTCTTCTCCCCTCTCTGGGGCACCCGAAAAGTGATATTTTCTATTACATTTTCAAGTTTAAAAGGCACCAGAATTTCTCTTGCATTACTAAATATTTTTTGTCGTATTTCAATAATTCCTGCTAAAAGAAGCTCTTTCGTATTCTCATCCAGACCCTTTTTAATCTCTAAAGTAAAAGTTTGAATGATCGCTCCTTTTATAATTTTCAGGTAATTAATAAATGCAAATTTTTCATCCTCTTCAATCGAATAAACATCAACATCGGTAATAACCGGAGATACCACAGTTGAACGGCTCTGATAACGTTTTAGCGAGTCGTACTTTTCTTTAATGGCTGCGGCTTCTTCAAAGTTCAAATTCTCCGACATTTCAGTCATCTTCTCTTCCAAATGTTTGATTACACCTGAAATATTTCCTTTTAAAATATCGGCGATATCCGCAATTCCCTGGTCGTATTTTTCACTTGAAATGTGTCCTTCGCAGGGCCCTTTACAATTTCCTATGTGATACTCCAGACACACTTTATATTTTCCGGAAGCAATATTTTCCGGTGCCAGATTATAATTACAGGTGCGCAATTTATACTCCGATTTAAACAATTCGAGCAATGTTCTTACAGTATAAATGGATGTATACGGACCGAAATATTTTGAGCCGTCACGAACCAGATTCCTGGTTTTAAATACACGCGGAAACGGCTCATTTTTTATACAAATCCACGGATAACTTTTGTCGTCTTTTAAGCGAATATTATAGCGTGGCTGATATTTTTTAATCAGGTTGTTCTCCAACAATAAAGCATCCTGCTCGCTCTCCACAACCATGTGCTTTATATCAACAATATTTCGCACCAATAAAGCTGTTTTCCGGTGATCGTGATTTTTTGTAAAATACGAAGAAACCCGCTTTCGCAGGTTCTTGGCTTTTCCGATATAAATGATCGTATTTGACTGATCTAAATACTGATAAATACCGGGCTTATTCGGCAACACCGATATAAGCGTTTTTAAGTGGTCAATATTTTTATTTACCGTTTTATATTTCAATTACTGATATTTTACCAATACTTGTGTTTCGTATTCTTTTAGTATGATTTTATTTGGCGTATCAATAAATTCCAGGTCGCAAATAAAACTAAAATAGATGTTTTCAACACCACACTTTTTAGCCAAATTTAATGCTGCTACTGCAGTCCCTCCGGTAGCCAACAAATCATCATGTATCAAAATAACATCATTTTTATTCAGTGCATCAACATGCATCTCAACACTATCCAGACCATATTCCAGTTCGTACGATTCGCTCAACACCTTACTTGGCAATTTTCCTTTTTTCCGGATTGGAACAAAACCAGCATCCAACCGGTCAGCAATTGCTCCGCCAAAAATAAAACCCCGGGCTTCCAGACCAACAACTTTAGTAATTCCTTTCTCTTTAAAATTTTCCACGATTGAATTTGTTACAAATTTAACCGCTTCTTTGTTTTTAAACAGCGTTGTTACATCTTTAAAACTTATACCCTCTTTAGGATAATCCGGAATTTCGCGTATTTCTTTTTTTAAATCCATTATTAATCAATTGTTCCACGTGAAACATTATCGTCCTAAAAGCACCAGTAAAACATTTATATCCGAAGGAGAAACTCCTGAAATCCGTTTTGCCTGTCCAATTGTTTTAGGATTAATTTTTTCTAATTTTTGGCGAGCTTCAGTTGATATCGATTTTAATTCGCTATAATTAAATTTATTTTCAATTTTTATATTCTCGAATTTATCCAATTTTTCAGCCAACAATTTTTCCCTTGAAATATAG
>DASQBW010000677.1:0-1535 GCA_035635015.1 Draconibacterium sp.
AAATTATATTTACGACTATGCTCAGAAATCCGAGCTTCCGTTTTTCGACATTCGCGAACAAAGTGGATTTCTAAGGACCTTGATTATTCGGACAACTTCAACCGGTGAATTGATGGTAATTCTGAGCTTTTATTACGAAGATAAACCGGCGCGTGAAAAGCTGTTGGAGGCGGTGAAGGGAGAATTTCCTGGAATTACGTCGCTAATGTATGTAATTAATTCAAAAGGAAACGATACGATTACAGATCAGGAAATAAAAATATTTGCCGGGCGCGATCATATATTCGAAGAAATGGAAGGTTTAAAGTATAAAATTGGACCTAAAAGTTTCTATCAAACCAATTCTGCCCAGGCGTATGAATTGTATAAAGTAACCCGAAGTTTCGCAGAGTTGACAGGGAACGAAACGGTTTACGACTTGTATACCGGGACTGGTACCATTGCGAATTTTATAGCAAAAGAAGCCAAAAAAGTTGTTGGTATTGAGTATGTGCCTGAAGCAATTGAGGATGCAAAACTAAATTCAGAAATTAATACCATTAACAATACATCTTTTTTTGCGGGAGATATAAAGGATGTGCTCAATGAATCGTTTATCGATGAACATGGCAGACCGGAGGTGGTAATAACTGACCCTCCCCGGGCGGGAATGCATGCCAATGTTGTGGAGGCAATTTTAAAAATGAAACCCGAAAAAATTGTTTATGTAAGTTGTAATCCTGCAACTCAGGCACGCGACCTTGCATTACTCGATTCGTTGTATCAAATTGAGAAAATTCAGCCAGTTGATATGTTTCCGCACACACACCACGTTGAAAATGTGGTGATGCTAAGAAAAAGACTTGATTAATTAAGTAAAATAGTCTAACTTGGTGTGATAAAATGCAATTTCAGATTGCAAAAAATAAGGGTCGTATTAAGAAGCTGGATGCTCTCTTAATATTTGTTATTGTATAATTTGGAAGATAATATCTGGTAATCCTAAATTCAAACAATTATGAAAAGATTATTACTTTTTTTTATTGCATTTGTTCCAATGTTAACATTTGCACAACAAGAATGTGTGTATTTTAAAGAAATGGTCAAGCTCGAAACTGAAAAAACAAATTTAAACACTACACAAAGCGATATTGGCCCCGCTTTCGTTCAGGACGAACTCTGGTATTCGGCCTATACCGAAGACGAAATAGAGCAGCTGAACAGCGGATCAGATAAAAAAGTATTTTACAACCTGTATTCCACCTCTACTGATGAAAATGGTAATGTAAAATCAGGGAAAACAGAAAGGCTTGCCGAAGCAAGTGAAGGATATCATGCCGGGCCGGTATCGTATTGCGAGGCAACAGGAGAACTTTTTGTTACCTTAAGTAATTTTGAAAATCCGGAGATCAGAAACAAAGTTTATCAAAAAGCGGATATCCGCTTGAAAATTATAATTGCCAAAAAAATTAATGGCGAATGGCAGAAAACCGGAGAGCTGCCATTTAATGACCCAACATATTCTGTTGGTCATCCAAGTATTACGACATCAGGAG
>DASQBW010000678.1:0-4210 GCA_035635015.1 Draconibacterium sp.
TCGGATATATGCGTTATACGTTTGTGTGGTTTGATTGAAATTACGCCGCTCAACGGCAATTCTATTTTCTGTTCCTTCTAGCTGAGCCTGTAAATCAAGAAAGTTCTGATTGGCTTTTAGATCGGGATATCGTTCAACTACCACCATTAGCCGGCTAAGTGCCGATGATAATCCTTCCTGTGCCTGATTAAATTGTTGCAATGACTGTGCATTCAAATTTGTGGGATCGACATTTACCGAGGTTGCTTTCGAACGAGCCTCGATAACACTTGTAAATGTTTCCTGCTCATGTTCAGCATAACCTTTAACGGTATTCACCAGGTTGGGAATTAAATCGGCACGGCGTTGGTACACGTTTTCCACCTGTGCCCACGATGCCGTTACCTGCTCGTCCATTTCCACCATTTTGTTGTATCCACAACTCGAAAATAAAACCACACTCACTAAGGCAATCAATACAATTCTAAGTCTCTTCATTTTCTATTTATTTGATTTCACTTTTTATTTTTATCACATGCCCTTCTATTTAAGGCTGCACTTAATCATTCTCACGATTCAAATCTATTCCAATAAATTTAGAACAGCCACAAATATTCCCAAAAGGTGTGAAATATCAGCGATAAATTCGGGGAAAGGCGATAATTTGCCGCTATGTTTCATTTTAATTAAGATAAAAGCGAAGGCGTCATGAATTTAACAGAATTTCAAACTACCATACTACATGGGATTCCAGACGAATTACCTCACCCAAAACCATACGATGCCAACATAAATCATGCCCCCAAAAGAAAGGACATATTATCGGCGAATGAAAAGAAACTGGCAATAAAAAATGCCTTGCGATACTTTCCTGCAAAGTTTCACGAGGTACTGGCGGCTGAATTTTTAAACGAACTAAATACATTTGGACGTATTTATATGTATCGTTTTCGGCCCGATTATAAAATGTATGCGCGCCCGATTGATGAATATCCGGCGAAATCGAAACAGGCAGCATCCATAATGCTAATGATTCAGAACAACCTGGATTATGCTGTGGCACAACATCCACACGAACTTATCACTTACGGCGGAAATGGAGCGGTCTTTCAAAACTGGGCGCAGTACCTGCTTACCATGAAATACCTGGCCGAAATGACTGATGAACAAACTCTGGTGATGTATTCAGGGCATCCGATGGGGTTGTTCCTTTCGCATAAAAAAGCTCCTCGGGTTGTGGTTACCAACGGCATGGTAATTCCTAATTATTCCAGTCGCGACGATTACGAACGCATGAATGCACTGGGTGTTTCGCAATACGGACAAATGACTGCCGGATCATACATGTACATTGGTCCGCAGGGAATTGTGCATGGTACCACAATTACGGTAATGAATGCTGCCCGCCTGCACTCTCCAGGCGATTTTGGAGGTAAAATATTTGTCACCAGCGGACTTGGTGGCATGTCGGGAGCACAACCGAAAGCGACTGTTATTGCAGGAATGGTTTGTATTGTTGCAGAAGTGAACCCAAAAGCGGTTGAAGTACGCCACAACCAGGGCTGGGTGGATGAAGTTTATACTAACCTGGACGAATTACTGACAAGAGCGTTAAAAGCGCGCAAAAATAAAGAAGCTGTTTCACTGGCTTACCGGGGAAATATTGTTGACTTGTGGGAAAAACTGGCGGAAGAAAATATTCCGGTGGAACTAGGTTCGGACCAAACTTCGCTGCATAATCCGTTTGCAGGTGGTTATTACCCGGCCGGATTAAGTTTTGAGGCATCGAATAAAATGATGGCCGAAGCACCGGAACAGTTTAAAAAAGAAGTGCACAAATCGTTGCGCCGGCATGTTGCAGCCGTGAATAAACTTACAAAAAACGGCATGTATTTCTGGGATTACGGTAATGCCTTTTTACTGGAAGCCAGCCGTGCCGGTGCGGATATAACCAAAGCCGATGGCGAATTTAAATACCCATCGTATGTGCAGGATATTATGGGGCCGTTGTTTTTCGATTATGGCTTTGGCCCTTTCCGCTGGGTGTGTACATCAGGGGAAAAAGAAGACCTGGAGACTACCGACAATATTGCAACCGGTGTATTAACGGAAATTGCTGCCTCGGCACCTCAGGAAATCAAGAAACAAATGCAAGACAATATTCACTGGATAAAAGAGGCAGGCAAAAACAAACTCGTAGTGGGTTCGCAGGGGCGTATTTTGTATGCCGACTGCACCGGCCGTACAAGAATTGCCAAAGCCTTTAACGATGCCATTGCCGATGGGCGTATTTCTGCACCAATTGTACTGGGGCGCGATCACCACGATGTATCGGGTACCGACTCGCCCTACCGCGAAACGTCGAACATTTACGATGGCTCGTCGTTTACAGCTGACATGGCGGTGCAGAATTTTGTAGGCGACGGATTCCGTGGTGCCACCTGGATATCGTTGCACAACGGTGGCGGTGTTGGCTGGGGTGAAGTAATAAACGGAGGTTTTGGAATGCTGATTGATGGCTCATCCGAAGCTGAAGAGCGCCTGAAAATGATGCTGCACTGGGATGTAAACAATGGGATTGCACGCCGCAGCTGGGCACGCAACAAACCGGCACGGTTTGCCATTGAGCAGGCCATGAAAGAAAATTCTGCGCTGAAAGTTACACTGCCCAATGAGGCAGATAATAATCTTTTGGATACGTTATTCTAAAAACTAATACCAAACAAAAAGTTAATTTTTATTCATGAAAATCACTGTTCCCTGACATTTTGTAAAAGCTCACGCGGGAGAACCAGATAAATGTATCGGAGTACTAATCGCACACGTGAGAGAATCGACTTTTTTTGTGTGAGGACAATTACGTTGGGGGCGATGAAGCACGTATGCTGCCTGAAGAAAGCCTAACGCCGACAACAGATTCTGCTTTTGACTGCACCAACGAAGCAATTATATTATAATTGTTTACATTTAGTGCACTAGAAAACTAAAATGCCAGATTCATTGAAAACTTCTCTGGAAAATAGAATGAACAAAAACTGCCTAATATTTACACTTTTGGCAGGTATAGTTAGATTTTATTTCATAGACAACATAGTTAGTTGCAATTGAAAAAATTATTTAGGAAACAATGTCCAATGAAGATATTATGAAAATCAAAATAATGCTCAAACTTTTGTTAGTTGCTATTTTGCTAACTTCATGTCACGGTAATAAGACTGAATATAAAGAATTTGATGACTATCCGGTTTCAATGGATAATCTTTGGTTGGAATACAGCAAAGAATCTACAACATTTAGAATCTGGTCACCAATCGCTGAAAATGTTCAATTGCATTTGTATGAAAAGGGTTTTGGAGGAAACCCAATAGAATTCTATTATTTGGACAGGAAAAAGGATGGTGTTTGGCAAATAAGCTTAGAGGGAGATTTAGAAGGTAAATATTATACCTATCAGGTAAAAACAAGTGATAGTTTACTTCAAGAAACACCAGGCATTTATGCACAAGCAGTGGGCTTGTATGGAATAAGGGCTATGATAATTGACCTTGAAAGTACAAATCCTGAAGGATGGGAGGACGATAATGGGCCACAAATACATACACCTAACGAAGCCATTATTTATGAAGCACATGTAAGAGATTTGACTATACATCACCAATCCGGTGTCCAAATGAAAGGCAAGTATTTAGGATTGGCAGAAGAAGGAACAAAAGGGCCAGAAGGGATTTCTACAGGTCTTGACCATATTAAAGAAATGGATATTACCCATGTACATTTGTTGCCTACATATGATTTTCTTTCTATCGACGAAGGAAGACTAGATACACCACAATATAATTGGGGATACGATCCGTATAACTACAATGTTCCTGACGGTTCTTATTCTTCAGATCCTAACCAAGGCGATGTGAGAATCAAGGAATTTAAGCAAATGGTTAAGACCTTTCATGACAATAATATTGGAGTTGTACTTGATGTCGTATTCAATCACACAGCTATCTACGATAATTCCGTTTTCAACCTCGAAGTACCCGGTTATTACTACCGTCATTTAGAAGATGGGACACCCTCGAATGCGTCGGCTTGTGGGAACGAATTGGCATCGGACAGGAAAATGATGCAAAAGTTTATTATTGAAACGGTTTCCTACTGGGCAAGAGAATATCATGTGGATGGATTTCGCTTCGACCTGATGGCAGTTCTTGATGTAGAAACGATGAACCAGTTAACT
>DASQBW010000679.1:0-1909 GCA_035635015.1 Draconibacterium sp.
AAATAAACACATTACTAAAAACGGAGTGCAAAGAAAATACTTTTTTGGAAAATAATCAAGCAGTTACCTCAATTTTTGCAAAAACAATTAACAATTACCTGTTAGCTTCAATAAAAAGTGTCTACTTATCAATTTTTTCCGGTGCAAATATATTCTATTTTCTCTATCGTCAAAAAAAATTATCTCAACGGTAACTAAAACACTTGCTTCCGTTAATGTAGTTACACATGAACCCCCGACAGTTTTTCCAGTGCAAGGGTAAGTGCATGTGTTCCTAATTCCCCATGCCCCTGAGCTTTTACTGCCATATAGAGCTGTTTGGCCAGTGCCAGTCCGGGTAACGACAATCCCATGTCTTCTGACTCCTTTAATGCAATTCCCATATCTTTAATAAAATGTTCAACAAAGAAGCCGGGATCGAAATTTCGCTCAACAATTCGCGGAGCCAGGTTATTCAGTGTCCAACATCCTGCCGCACCACCGCTAATGGACGACAACATAGTCTTTAAATCCAGTCCTGCTTTGTAACCATACAAAAGTGCCTCGCATACACCTATCATCGTTCCTGCAATGGTTATTTGGTTACACATTTTAGTGTGCTGGCCTGATCCTGCTTCCCCCTGGTAAACAATATGTTTTCCCATTATCTCCAGCAATGGAAGTACATTATCGAAGGCATCCTTCTCACCTCCAACCATTATGGAAAGAGCCGCATTTTTAGCCCCAACATCTCCTCCTGATACGGGAGCATCAACCGATTGTACGTTATTGGCTTTGGCAGCATTATAAATTTCGATGGACAAACTGGGTTCAGTTGTTGTCATATCTACCAAAACCGAACCTGATTTTGCTGCTGTTAATATTCCATTCTCTCCAAAATAGACTTCACGTACATCTTTTGGGAAACCAACAATTGTAAATATTACATCCGAAACTCTTGCTACTTCAGCAGGATTATCGGCCCAATCGGCACCACTTCTAAGTAAGGATTCTGCTTTACATTTTGTGCGCGTGTATACAGTACATTTATAACCTGCTTTTTGTAAATGCCCAAGCATGGATTCCCCCATTACTCCGGTGCCTATCCAACCAATGGAAATATCTTTTTTCATGTTATTATTTTTGAACAACTAAACTAAGCCTTTAAGCAGATTCAACAAAATCTCTGCATAAAAAAAACCTCCAGAGCAACTCTGAAGGTTTCTTCATAACTATTATTCACTATTGTTACAATTCTTTAAAGAAATCATTCCCTTTATCATCAACAATAATAAATGCAGGGAAGTTCTCAACTTTGATTTTCCTAACCGCTTCCATTCCCAGATCCTCGAAATCAACTACCTCAACAGATTTTATACTGTTTTTAGCCAATATAGCCGCTGGTCCGCCAATCGATCCCAGGTAAAAACCTCCGTGCTTTTTACAGGCATTGGTAACTGCCTGCGAGCGGTTTCCTTTTGCCAGCATAATCATCGATCCACCATGGCTTTGGAACTCATCAACATATGGATCCATACGCCCGGCAGTTGTAGGTCCGAAACTTCCTGACGCCATACCTTTTGGTGTTTTTGCCGGTCCTGCGTAATACACCGGGTGGTTTTTGAAATATTCAGGCATTGGTTTGCCTTCGTCAAGCATTTGTTTAATCTGTGCATGTGCAATGTCTCGTGCTACAATTAAAGTACCACTCAAATTCAAGCGTGTTTTTGTTGGATATTTTGTCAACTCTGCCAAAACTTTATCCATTCCCTGATCCAGGTCAATATCAACAGCCGGACTCATCGCAGGAGCTTTCGATGGTAAAAAGCGAGCCGGGTTTTTCTCCAACTGCTCAAGGAAAATACCTTCTTTAGTAATTTTTGCTTTGATGTTACGATCGGCACTACAACTAACCCCCAAACCTACGGGA
>DASQBW010000680.1:0-3782 GCA_035635015.1 Draconibacterium sp.
CTTCAACTTTACTGAATGCTTTAAAAAAGCGTTCGAACGAAAACGGTTTCTTCAAATAATCAATAGCATTTAGTTCATAGCTTTCAAGTGCGTAGTCGGAATAAGCTGTTGTAAAAATTGCAAATGGATTTTTATTCAAATTCTTCAGAAAAGCTATCCCTGATAATTTTGGCATATTGATATCTAAAAACAGCAGGTCAACATTATTGGTCTGAAGAAATTGTTGTGCACAAATTGCATCATTGCACGAACCTACTATTTCAAGATCAGGAATTTTTAACGCATATTGTTCGATTACATTTTGTGCGAGGGGTTCGTCATCGATAATCAGCGCCTTAATTGCCATAAGTTTTCAATTTTAGTTTCAAAGATACAGAATAGATAAAATTATTACGGTCTATGAGTAATTCATAATCATCGGGTTTGTAAAGGTGCTTTAATCGTTGTTTTACATTGGAAATGCCAATGCCTGAGTTTTTCGAATCAAACTTTTCACTTTCCGAGTAGTTATTTTCCAGTTCAAATTTTAGCCACTCCTCTTTAATACTGAATGTTATTGTAATGTAGTCGTTTTGAGTGCCGGGCAAACCATGCTTAAAAGCATTGTCGATAAACGGCTCAAAAAGAAGCGGCGCAATCTGAGCTTGAGGAATGTTAGCAGGTTTGTTATAGCTAATGTTTGTTCTTTCTGATGTTCTGATTTTCTGCAGTGCTATAAAATTATCGACAAACTTTATTTCCTTATTCAAGCTTATAAAATTATCTCTTGATTCGTAAATTATATGTCGCATTAAATCGGATAACGTAAGAATTAATTGCGGAACCTGATCGGACTTGATTAAAGCTAATGAATAAATATTATTCAATGAATTAAAAAGGAAATGAGGATTTAATTGCCCTTTTAAAGATTTTAGTTCTGCTTCAAGTTTTTCTTTTTCTGTTTTTGCCAGTTTATAATTAACATCCTGTAATGACAACCAATCTTTAAAGAGCTTTAAAAATGTGGTTAAGGCAACGTAAAAAAGTGTGGCAAAGAAAAAGGCAGAGTGCGTTTCTGAATTAGGAGACGTTAGTTGATCAGAAACTTCTAAAAATTGCCTTAATGGATAAATTATAAGAAGTTGTATCAGAAAGCTGCTGATTGAAACAAGAATCACCAGTCCGAATACATAGTAGATGTATTGTTTTTTAATGAGGAAACGGGGAATAAGAATGTATAAATTAGCGTATACTCCAAGCGCAAATCCAGCATTTATTGTTAGTGCTTTTGCAATTGTTTTCAGGTTTAACTCGCGGCTGTAAATAAAAAAAATAACACTTACGAATACAACACTAACAGTCCAGAAAAGAACATGCGCAATTTGTTTATTCCGTTTATTTAAAAGTTTATCCTGCATTTAAATTCGGTCTCTTTTAAGAACTAGCTTCTTAAGGTAATATAAAAATGGATTTTTATATTTGAGGTTTTTCCATGGTCTGCTCGAATGTGGAAGATGTAACACTCTGATGCCCTTAGCGAGATAATTCGAAAAACCCATTTTCTTCGATTGCCGGCTTATAAAAACATCAAACCAATCTTTGTTTTGCGCTAATTCTTTAAAATCAAATTGTTGGAGAAAAGGTACCGTTAACAGGGTACAACAAAAGCTCAAACTATGCGATGTGTCAACCACATCATTGCTTTTTTGCTTTTCGAAATTGTACGGGAAGTTGTAGTTGCCCTGTTCATCAATTGTAATTGCTCCAATAACTCCCGGATTTTTCGTTGATTTTAATACCTGTAATAAATTTTTTATGGTATCAGGTTTGACGACCACATCTGATTCAACGATGATAAGCGGCAAAAGAGCGTCCTGGGCAAGTTTTTGCGCACGTTGAAGTACAATCTTGTAATTAGGCGACGGAGTGTCTGTAACGTCCTCTAAATGGACTACATTAAAACCATATTGCTCTGCAGCTGTGTTCAAATAACTTTTTGTTTCCGGTTGGCTGAAATCGTTAAAAACATAATAGCTAAAATTACCTTCAGCTTGCATTATGGCTTGAATTGTACGCTTAGTTGTTAACAGCGAATCTTTAACCGGAGTAATTATAATTGCTTCTAACATTGATGATAAATTGAGTTGCAAAGTTAATTAAATTAACTTCGGAACTACAGTGATAGACTGCTTTTGTATAGTGTGCTTGTTTCATATCTTACGCGGAAAGCTTTTGTTTAATCAAACGTAAATATTGAAAGTTCAAAATGCAATATAAGAATCGCCCGGATACAATAAAAAATGCTATAAAATTTATGGTAAAATCGGCTACTTAATTACCTTTGTTTAAGGTAAACATTAAATGAGATGCCTTATGAGTGATGCTGTTCAAACTGAGAAAGAGTTCTCGATTGATATGATATCGGAACCTGAAAACATTGAAGAAATAGTGTTTTCGTTAATGGTTAATCCAAACCTTTCGACCATAAATTACTTTAACGATTTTAGTGAGCAGGGAATTTCCCCTGAATCAATTGGCGATAATGATGCGGATGAAACCGGTATTTTTGAATTGGACAATAATGGTACGCGAATGGCAATGAGTACACATGCATTTCATCATCATTTGGTTAGCGATCCGCAAAAAGCCACAGAAATACTGATTTCGCGTGCAACCAGAAGAATGCTTTGTTTTGGTGTGAATCCATTTGCGGTAAGTGCTTTTTTGTATCATATTGATTTTGCCGATCCAAATGGGCAATTCATAGCATCAGGGGCCAAAAAAGGATTGGAAAATGCTACCACGAAGTTTGGGTTAAAAATATCTGACCGCAAAATACGTTTCGACCACTTCTCAGAACACGGACCGGTACCACCAACAATTATTGTTAGTATGATGGCCCAGGTTACAAACGGTAAGAAGGTGATTACACATAGTTTTAAAAAGAAAGGAAATCACATATTTGTAATTGGCAGGTCACTTAATGATATTAATTCATCTGAATACCTGGAGTTCTACCATGGAATTCCGGAATCACCACTTCCTGCTTTTAATATTGACGAAGAGCTTGCTGTTCAAAAAGCCATAAAACGACTTACCGAAGCACAGCTGATTGACAGTGCCAGCCCGGTTGGAAAGGGTGGGCTTTTCTTTACTTTGTTAAGGGCGGCTATTCCGAACGAATTAGGATTTGATATTACAACAGATGCCGAAACCAGAACAGATGCTTTTCTTTTTGGCGAAGCGATGGGGCGTCTTATTGTAGGTGTCGACTCGGAAAAGGAAGACGAATTTGTTGACGCAATGACGGAAATGGGAGTGCCTTTCTTTACCCTTGGTCATGTTACAAAAGGGGAGATTCGAATCGACGATAATTCCTTAGGATATGTTGACAAAATGACTGTAGGTTCTTAATGGCAGCCCTTCCTTACAAACAATCAAAACAATCCAAGAAAGGTCAGGTTGAAGAAATGTTTGATAATATTTCTTCGCGTTATGATCTCCTGAACCATGTTTTATCGCTAAATATTGATAAAATATGGAGGAAAAAAACCATAAAGAAACTTAAACCTTACCACCCATCAACTATTTTGGATATTGCATCCGGAACCGGCGATTTTGCTGTTGCAGCAGTAAAATTGGGCAATGTTAAAATAACCGGAATTGACATTTCGGAGGGAATGTTGAGTGTGGGGCGAAAAAAGGTAGCGGCCAGGAGGCTGGAGGAACAAATCCGGTTTTTAAAAGCCGACTCTGAAAATCTTCCTTTTGATGCGGATAGTTTCGATGCTGCCATTGTTGGT
>DASQBW010000681.1:0-3662 GCA_035635015.1 Draconibacterium sp.
ATGCAGGGCCAAGATCTACCTCGCGCATATTAAAATACACGCCCTGGTCGCTTTCTGATTTTACGTAAACAACCGAACGTTCTCCGGTCCACATAACTGCTGTTTTTGGTACCACAAGGGCATCGGTTTGTGGCAATTTCGCTTCCACTTTTCCTGAGACAAACATTTCGGGTTTCAGTTTTAATCCCGGATTGGATTTTACTACGCGAGCTTTGGCCACTCTTGTTTTCGGATTGATAACCGGATCGAGGTAATCGATCGTTCCTTCAAAATTTTGCCCCGGAAGTGATTCGATAGTGAACGAAACTTTGTCGCCTTTGTTGATCCACGATAGCTCTGATTCGTAAACGTCGAAGAGTACCCAGACGCGTGAAAAATCGGCCACTTCGTAAATGGCTTCTCCACGGCGCACATAATTGCCGGTATTCACTTTTTTCTGTGTTACATAACCCGAAACTTCTGCCAGCACATCGAATGTCTCCAGTATTTTTTCTGACGCCAGAATCTGATTGATCTGATCTTCGGTCAGCTTCCAGTTTTTCAGCTTTTCCTTTGCTGCCTCAAAAAGTTGTGGTTGCGTAGCCTTAATTTTCTGCGCTTCAAATAACTCTTCCTGTGCCGTTACCAAATCGGGTGAATACACCGAAGCGATCACCTGTCCTTTTTTTACGTAGTCGCCGGTAAAATTCACCAGCAAATCCTCAATCCTGCCAGGAATGTGAGATGATTGTGAAAAAATCAGTCGTTCATCTTCCTGAACTTTTCCGTTAAGCCTTACCACTTTTAGGGGTTCTGCAGCACCAACAATAGCGGTTTGAATATTGGCCAGTTGCATCGCCGTAGCCGACATACTTACTGCATTCGGATCGATTTCACCATTTTGCTCTTCCTCCAACGGAATTAAATCCATGCCGCAAATAGGGCAATCGCCAGGTTCCGGCTGACGAATTTGTGGGTGCATCGAGCAGGTCCACGTTGTTTCTCCGGCCACTTCCTCAGCACTGTGTTCATGCTGATGTTCTTCAGTTGCCTTGCTTCCTGATCCACCAAATATCAACCATCCCAGCAACAAACCAATTGCCAGTGTTGACAGCACTATGATTATTGTTTTTCTATTTGTGTTCATCGTTCATATGTTTTTGCTGTGATGTAATTTAGTTTTGCCAAAGCGGATTGGTATTGCGTTTCAGCCATGGCTTTCATTTTTTCGTATTTCAACAATTGTTGCTGCATGCGTAATACTTCCTCGAAGTCTTTACCCGAATTTCCGTAAGCACTAAACAGGAGGTTCAGCGTTTGTCCGGTTTCTTGAATCTGCTCCTTATACAAATCGATTAAATCTTTTTGTTGTTGAATTTGAAACCATACAGACTCGTACCCCGATGTAAGCGAATTGATGGTTTCTTCTTTTTGAAACGAATACTTTTCCTGCATCAGCTGCGCCTCCTTCTCGGCTGCCCGGTATTTTTTTCTGAAAATTGGAATGCTCACTGAAACCATTGGCATAAAAGCATCTTTGCCGTTATCTTCAATGTCCATGTCGGTGCGTTTTCCAACCAATGCATAATCCAGTCCAACTCCGAAAGATGGAAGTCCCTGCCGTTGTGCAGCCAACTCACTTTTTTCGCTGGCTTGCTGATTCAGATCAATAGCATCGAGCATTGGATTGTTGATCAGCAAAGAATCTCTCCTGAAATTTTCAGGTAACGTTTCAACAGTCAGTGAATCCTGAACAAGTACTGCTTCGTTTTCATCTCTGTTCAACAAATTGTTGAATGTTACACGCAGCGGTTTTTCCTTCTTATTCAGAATTTCAAGGTTGGTTTGCGCATCTTTCAGCATAATATCAACCCGCAAAACATCGGTCATTGGCGAAACTCCGTTTTTAAATTTAGCGTTGGCAATGTTTTTATACGATTGCATGATCTCAATATTTTCCTGTTCAATTGCTTTTAACCGGTTCAACTCAATCAACGGATAATAAGCTTCTGAAACGCTGTAATAAAGCCTGTTCCGCGCATCCAGGAATGCCTGGTATTTTGCTTCTGCCATTAGTGATGCCGCATCGGCTTTGGCTTCCAGTGTTCCAAACCATGGAAACATCTGGCTAAGCGAAAATTTTGCACGTTGCGGTCCTACACGCGTTTCCACAGGTGAAATAAAATAGCCAAAAGAAAAAGTAGGGTCAGGCAGCGAACTTACCTGCGATACTTTTTGCATTGCAGCCTCAAAATCTTTGTATTGGGCTTGCAGCCCCGGATTATTTTCAGCTGCCTCCCGGAAATAATCTTCCAGCGATAATTTGGCATCTTGAGTATCTCCATCATTCACCCCTCTAACTCCCCTCGAGGGGAGAACTTCTCCTGAGTTTTGGCCCTCCTCTTTAGGGGTCAGGGGTAGCGCGGATGCGGAAAATCCCACCAGAAGTATTGATATGAATAATATTATCGTCTTCATGCTTACTGTTTTTTAATTTTTCGTTCTTCCCTGAAACTGTACAATATCGGCACAACAAAAATGCTAATGAGTGCCACTGCCATTCCTCCAAACGAAGGGATCGCCATCGGAATCATAATGTCGGAACCACGCCCTGTTGAAGTAAGTACCGGCAGCAAAGCGATCATAGTTGTTCCTACGGTCATCAGTGCGGGACGAATTCTGCGTAGTCCGGCTTCAACCACAGCAGCTCTCACTTCTTTCAGGTTTTTCGGACGATTGCGTTCAAAACTCTGATCAAGATATGTTGCGATCAATACGCCGTCGTCGGTGGCAATACCAAACAGGGCAATAAAACCGACCCACACCGCCACACTGAGGTTGATGGTGTGCATCTGGAAGAGGTCGCGGAAATTGGTGCCAAACACCGAGAAGTCCATAAACCAACCTTGTCCATACAGCCAGATCATCAGGAATCCACCACTGAACGCCATGGCAATTCCGGAGAACACCATCATTGATGTAGAGACCGATTTAAACTGGAAATACAGAATCAGGAATACGATGACCAACACAATCGGTACGATTATCGAGAGCCGTTTTTCGGCACGAATCTGGTTCTCGTAGCTTCCCGAGAATTTATAAGTGATCCCGGCCGGAACGGTCAATTCTCCCGAATCAATTTTATCCTGGATGACTTTCTGTGCATCGTTTACCACGGTAACTTCCGAGAATCCTTCATTTTTATCGAAAAGCACATACCCGACAAGGAATGTCTCTTCACTTTTAATGGCCTGTGGACCGCGCTGATATTTGATATGAACCAGTTGATTCAGCGGAACCTGGGCGCCGGTTGGTGTTTTCATCAGTATTTTTCCCAGCGATTCCGGATCATCGCGCAACTCGCGTGGGTAACGTACCCGAACAGGGAAGCGTTCGCGACCTTCTACCGTTGACGTGATTTTCATACCGCCAACAGCTGTTTCAATGGTCTGTTGTACGTCTTCCACATTCAATCCGTAACGCGAAATTTTATCCCGGTCGATATCGAAAAGTAAGTAAGGTTTCCCAACAATCCGGTCGGCAAAAACTGCCTGTGCCTTAACCGAAGGAACTGTTTTCAGGATGTTCTCCAGTTTTATTCCAAAATCTTCAATGGTAGCTAAATCCGGGCCATATACTTTTATTCCCATTGGCGCGCGCATTCCGGTTTGCAACATCACCAG
>DASQBW010000682.1:0-19645 GCA_035635015.1 Draconibacterium sp.
GAGCAGCGTTCAATTCCGAAAAATTCTCAACCGGGAAGGCTCCTTTTTCGTTAACCAGCTCAACTGCTTCTTTAAATTTCAGATAATTGGGGCCAAACAAAACCGGCAGTTTAAAAGTGGCAGCTTCCAAGATATTATGAATGCCAACGCCAAAGCCACCCCCTATGTAGGCTACGTTTCCGTACTGATAGAGCGAAGATAATATCCCGATCGAATCAATTATTAACACATCGTAGGTATCGATGTCCGAAATGTCGGCTTTGCTGAAAGGAATCGTTCTTCTTTTCAACAATTGTAGAATTCTGATGGTATTGGCCGGTGTAACCTCGTGTGGCGCAATAATACACTTCACACCGCTACTGTTGTTAATAAACGCTGCAAGCAGCTCTTCATCGGGCTTCCAGGTACTCCCTGCAATTAGGGTTACATTATTGGCTTTAAACTTTTCCACAATTTCGAACTTTTTTGCACCCCTGGCAATTTCTGCTACACGGTCAAAACGCGTATCTCCTGAAATGGTAAAATTCCTGATGCCGATTTGTTCCAGAAGTTGTGCTGATGATTCGTTCTGAACAAAAATGTGTTCGAAGTTCACCAATATGTTTCTGTACCACTTTCCCCATGGCGTTGTTTTAAAAAACAACTGGTTTTCCCTAAAAATTGCCGAGATGATGTACAGTGGAATTTTGTGCTTTTTTAGTTCAGAAATATAATTGTTCCAAAACTCGTATTTTACAAAGAATACTTTTTCAGGCTGAACAATTTTAATAAAGTCATGTGCATTTTCTGGATTATCCATCGGCAGGTACGAAACGATATCTGCTCCTTCATAGTTTTTCCTGATTTCAAAACCTGATGGCGAAAAAAAGGTGAGAACGATCTTATATTCAGGATACTGTTTTTTAATGGCTTCCAGTACCGGTCTTCCTTGCTCAAATTCGCCCAGCGATGCACAATGAAACCAAATGTATGGTGTGCTCTTATCGATGGAGCTACTCATCCTTTTTTTCCAGTTTTTACGGCCAGCTACAAATAGCTTTGCTTTTTCGTTAAATAAGGCAGCAATCCGGATGAACAATCCGTAAAAAAATATACCCAGGTTGTACAGTGTATTCATCTGTTTAGAATTAATAGTGCCGGCGATTGTTTAGATATTCGTATATCGTTACGTTTATCAGGAGGATTAAAAATAAATAGCCGGTTTTCTCAACCGGAACGCCAAAAAATGATACTCCTATTACGTGTTCCGAATTATAAACGATTGCCGGCATCGAATTTAGTAGAGCTGAGACAATTAAAAAAGGTACGAGCGATATAATTAGGGTCAGGTAAAATTTAGTGTAGTATTTTTTGAACCGGTTTCGAAATATGGTATAACCGAGGTAAATGGCCAAAAGGAAGAATGTAAAGAATGTAAACATCCGGGCTCTGAAAACATAAGCACAAACTATTGCTGTCAGTAATGAAATCAGACTGACAGCCAGGAATAGATTCGGTTTTTCAAATTCTTCGAAACGAATTTTCAGCCACTCGTAAATGTAAACAGAAGAGAGAGGGATAATCACAAAAGATAACCATTCTTCAACAGGTAACCGGAGGATCTCAATACCTGTTAAATAGTCGGGATTGAAGCTCCATATTCCCGTTTCTGTGAACCGGATATCCCATAAAATAAAAATGGTGCCGGCAAAAATTACGGCAGGTAATACATACTTTAACCTGAACACAAACTGTACCTTTTTTTGAAAGCTGAGAGTTACCGGAATAATCAGGTAAATCAGCAGTGATAAAAGGTACGACAGGTTTTTAATTTCCATTTTTACAAATTTTGAGCAAAGGTATTGGATTTGTTTAAAAAAGGTATTTAGGGAAAGACTTTTTTAAAGCATCAAAAGATTCAAATAGTTCTTCAGAAAAAGAAAGGCGCAGCAACCGTTTTCAGATTGCTGCGCCTTTAAATCTGGTAGACTATTGTTTTCTGTCTAAAATTTTAGCTTTGCCTTTTTTGCAGGATCTTCATTCGCTGAAATGAAGCTCATTTTAAAGGCATAGCTGTATTCTTTTTCTGTGAGACGGTATTCGTCGTGAGTTCGTGCTCCCCAGCTATCGTCGCCGCCAACACCCATTTGTTTGTAATCAATGTTTACAGAAGTGAGATCGCGTGGTTTTACATCGTTAATGTGACGATTAACGACTTCAACGCCTGGTACCTGGCGGCCATCGGTGCGTGCAACACTTTCAAAGTCTTCCATAATGTTGTGGTGCGCACTAACTTCCAGGAGTGGCATTCCAGAGAACAACAAACCATTTCCGGCATTGTCGGTGATGGTCATCCAGCGTACGTCGGTTTTGTTCCCGTTTTCTTGTGGGCGAAGATATGCCCAGTACTGATCGGCAACACTTCCGTTGTACAAACCAACAAAAGCACCGGTTTTTCTGTCCCAGTATGATTCCTGCGGACCACGTCCAAACCAGGTCATTTGGTCGAAACTGTGAGGCATTACGAGGTTCATACCCATACGAACGATTTCAGGCATTTCATCGGCAGTCATTTTGAAGTAATTTTCAACAACAATATCTCCGCTGCCATAAACCGTATAAATTGATTTGTAAGTAGCAATTTTGGCATTTTCTTCATTTACGAGATCAAAGTCAAAAACTACTTCAATGGTGCTTTCATTTAATTCCTTTACTGAAACATTAGCTACTTTGCGGTTTTCGCCAGCTTTTCGCCAAACGCGGCTGCGGTTATTCAGGCCATTACCAAAGTCGTTATCGGTTGGTGCGCGCCAGAAATTAGGAATTGGGCCGCTAATCAGCATTTCGGTCTCGCCTTTTTTAAGGCTTGAAATAATGCCGCTTGCTTTATCAAAAGTAACCGAGAATCCTTCTCCCGATATTGTTGCTGTCTCATCTGTTTCTTCCAGGTTTACATCGGTCATTTGAGGAATTTTGTATTCCAAAGTAACCGGAACAACAAATGGAAGCTTAAACTGCTCTTCGGCCAAAATCCAACCGGCTTCAACAAGACTCCAGTCTTCTTTTAGTTTCGCATGAACATTCAGGAAATATTCAACACCGGCTTCGGGTTTTACTTCAAATCCAACAGTTATGTTTTTGCTTTCACCCGGTTGCAGATCGATACTTCCCAGGCTGCCATTATCAATCACTTTCCCATCGGCAGTTACTTCCCAAACAAAGTCGAAAGCCGATAGATCCATAAATACATATTTATTCTCAATCGAGATAATTCCTTTTTTCAAGTCAACCGCATTGAAACCAATGTGTTGGTACACTTTTTTTACTTCAAGCAAATGTGGTTTCACTGCACGATCGGGATCAACCAATCCATTGTTACAGAAATTGCCATCGGATGGTACCGTATCGGGGCCAAAATCGCCACCATAGGCCCAGAATCCTTCTCCGGCATCGTTGGTTGTCCAAAGTCCCTGGTCTACCCAGTCCCAGATGAATCCACCCTGCAATACCTCATATTTCTCAATTACATCCCAGTAATCCTGCAGATTACCAACGCTGTTACCCATAGCATGGGCGTACTCGCACTGGATAAGTGGTTTGTCCGGATTTTCTTGTGCAAAACGTTCCATTCGTGATATGCGGGCGTACATGGGGCAGTAAATGTCGGTGTTATCTCCACCATGTGCCTGCTCGTATTGAACGGGGCGGGTGTCGTCTGCCGATTTCAAGTAATTGTATGTTGCCGTAAAGTTTACGCCATTTCCGGCTTCGTTACCCAGCGACCAGATTACAACACAAGGTTGGTTTTTATCGCGCTCAAACATGTTTTTTGTGCGGTATAAATGGGCCTCTTTCCAGTCTTCGTTTTTTGCCAGCGATTCTGGTCCGTAACCCATTCCGTGCGATTCAATGTTGGCCTCATCAACAATGTATAAACCATATTTATTGCACAGCTCGTACCACAATTCAGGTTGTGGATAGTGTGATGTGCGCACAGCATTCAGGTTGTTCTCCTTCATGGTTTTAATATCGAGCAGCATGGTTTCCTTATCCTGAACATGTCCGGTTTTATCGTTGTGTTCGTGAAGGTTGGCTCCTTTTATATACACGTATTTACCATTAACACGAAGGGTTGCATCGATTATTTCAATGCGGCGGAAACCTACATCCTGGCGGATTACTTCAACTACTTCATCACCATTTTTTAGGGTGATAACCAGTTCGTAAAGGTTTGGAATTTCTGCTGACCATTGTTTTACATTTGGAATTTCAGCTTCAAAATTCACCGATGTTCCGGTGGTGGTTTCTGCGAATTCTTTTACTTCATTTCCGTTCTCAGATAGAACAGCTTCAACGGTTAAACTGCCACTGTTTGCCAGTTCTACATCCAATGAAAACAATCCATTTTTATAGGAATCATCAAGAGAGGAACCGACACGAAAATCTTTTAGAGCCTGTGTTCCGCGAGCCACAAGATATACATCTCGTGTAATTCCACTTAAGCGCCAGAAATCCTGATCTTCAAGATATGAAGCATCGCTCCAGCGGAAAATCTCAACAGCCATGGTATTTTCTCCGGGAACCAAATATTTTGTGATGTTGAACTCGGCAGGCGTTTTACTGTCTTCACTGTAACCTACATACTGTTCGTTAATCCACAAATTCATACATGACGAAACTGCACCAAAATGTGCAATGATTTCGCTTCCGTTCCATTCTGCCGGAACTTCGAAAGTTCGTTTGTAAGATCCTACAGGATTGTAATGTTTCTGAATAAGTGGTGGCGTTTTTTCGTGTGGGTAGTTTACATTGGTATAAATCGGATAATCAAAACCAACAACTTCCCAATTGGCCGGTACCTGAATATTGTCCCACTCGCGGGTGTCAAAATCGTTTTTAAAAAACCAAAACGGGCGTTCCGAAGGATTTTGCGCCAGGTGAAACTGCCATGTTCCGTTTAATGATTTGAGTAAAGGCGACTGCCATTTGTCTTCGGTACGTGCTTGCTCTGCCGAAGTAAAAGGAATAAAGTGAGCGTGTGGTGCTTCTTTATTTACCTGGTAGATTTCCGGATCTTCCCATGGTTTTGGACTGGGTTCCTCGAAAGGAGCATTGGTATAATCAGTATAGCGGTTACATGATGCCAGCATAACCAATGTAATTGATAATAGTGTTAAAAATGAAAATGACTTTTTTATCATAGTTGTATGAATTAATTAATTGAATTCCGGTTATTGATGACAAATATAATCTTAGTGTTCAAAAAATGATGTCATAAAATTGATAAAAAACTATTATAACCCATGCATCATCACTAACGAATTTGGTGGTATGTCTCTGAGATGCGAATTGCTGGCCTGAATCCTCTTTAAAATAGCTATAATTTTGAACGAAAAACGGAACTGTCTCATTACAGTATGTTCTCTATGTCTTATAAAGGGTAAATAACGGATTACATCCTGCCAATTTAAGACATTTCTTTGTATATTTCTATCGCTTAATTAAACTAACCTATGCCTGTTATGAAAAATCTGCATCATGTAAAACTGTTAACCTTATCCTGTATTTTTATTCATCTCACTTTTGTAACATTTGCACAACGATTTGGCTTTCCAACAGCAAAGGAAAGAGCAACAATGGAAGCAGCGCTGGAGTATTACAAAGATCCGAATTCAATTCTGCAGGGCACACACGATCCGGAGATTATAAAACAAGATAGTGTTTACTATTTATTTGGTACCGGAAATCGCAGCTACTCAAGCACCGATCTGATCAACTGGAACGAAGAACCTCCGGTTTTTGAAAAGATACCGGAATGGTTAACAGACGATATTATTCCCGGTATAAATGAACGACAGGGCTATTGGGCTCCTGATGTTCAGTATGTAAACGGAATGTATTACATGTATTATTGTTATTCAATAGGTACCAAAATAACTTCGGCTATAGGTGTCGCCACAAACAAAACGCTTCATCCATCTGACCCTGATTATGAATGGGTAGACAGGGGTATGATCATTCATACGGTACCGAACAGAGATTTTTTCAATGCCATTGATCCAAACATGGTTATGATTCGTAATCAGGGCTACCTGGTTTTTGGCTCATTTTGGAGTGGAATAAAAATGGTAAAACTGGCTCCCGATCTGCTTTCGATTGCAGAACCACAGGAATGGCACAGCCTGGCTGCACAACCCCGTTCATTTTATTTGGATTATACTGATCCCGGTGGCAGTGCTATCGAAGGTGCATTCATCTATCAGCGTCCGGGAAATGTAAACTATTTCTATCTTTTTGCTTCAATAGATCATTGTTGCAGGGGGCTTGACAGCACTTATAAAGTAATTGTTGGCCGCTCAAGAAATATTGAAGGGCCTTATTTTGATAAAGAAGGCAATTTGCTAAGCATGGGCGGAGGAACTGTAGTTGCAGAAGAAAATGAACGATGGGCTGCGGTAGGTCACAATTCTGCTTACACTATGGATGGGAAAAGTATTATTGTTATGCATGGATATGATAAACTGGATAACGGCAGGTCGAAACTCATAATCAGAGAAATGAAATGGGGGGTTGATGACTGGCCAACAATCGATCTTTAACTACCATAAAATGTTTTGTACTATTTTAAATCAGTTGATAATTATGAGAAAAATAAGATTCAAAACTTTTAAAGTTGCATTAGTTGCTTCTTTAATCGCAGGCAGTTTTCTTGTACAAGCACAAATCAGACCAATTGCTCCTCACCCAAAAGACGCAAAAATTATGGAGGAGGCCCTCGATTACTATAAAAAAACGGATGTTGAGTTTTACGAAACCCATGATCCAATAATTATTAAGGAAGATGATACTTATTACCTGTCACGATCAGGTGGCGAAGTAGCTACCAGTAAAGATTTAAAAGACTGGAAGTTTTCATATTATTTCTTCGATGAAGATCCGGTATGGGTAACACCTCAAATTACAGGTGCGAATGAAAGAACTGCTATCTCAGCGACAAGAGGTAGCTCTGGTGAAAGACCCGGTCAGCAAAGGAAAGGAAGAGTTAATGCGCCCGACATTCAGCTGGTTAACGGCACTTACTATCTCTATTATAACGTTACTTCATTTGCTAAAAATACATCAGCCATTGGTGTCGCAACCAACAAAACTCTCAATCCTGAAAGTCCTGAGTTTGAATGGGTCGATCATGGAATGGTAATTCAATCCATCCCGTACAGAGATATGTGGAACGCGATTGACGCAAATTTGGTAATGGATGGGAACCAGGGATGGCTTGTTTTTGGTTCTTTCTGGGGTGGAATCCAAATGCTAAAACTTGCGCCAGATCTGCTTTCTGTTGCAAAGCCTGAATTTTGGCATCATATAGCAGCTCAACCAAGAAATTTTTATCTGGATTGGGCTGATCCGGGCGACGGAGCAATTGAAGGAGCCTTTATTTATAAACATATCCAGTATTTCTATTTGTTTGCCTCACTTGATTATTGTTGCAGAGGCATAGAAAGTGATTATAAAATTATCGTTGGTCGGTCAAGATATGTTGAAGGTCCATACGTTGATAAAGAGGGGAGGCAACTAAGCATGGGAGGCGGAACATTAGTTGTTGAAGGAAATGACAGATGGGCTGCAGTCGGACACAATTCTGCTTACACAATGAATGGTAAAAGCATTATCGTTATGCATGGCTATGATAAACTGGATAGTGGTAAATCAAAGCTTTTAATCCGAGAAATTAAATGGGGAAGAGACGATTGGCCGATTGTTGATTTATAAAGTCTTCTAAGAGATTACCTGTTATTCCTTCAGAACTTTTATTAGAACTCGATTGTAATTAAGGTTATTTAATGAGGATATTATGGATCAGAACTGAGGTAGGGGGATTATTTTGAAACAAGACATGATGTAAATTGCAATAGTTTTTAGTTGCTTATGATAAGCGACCTTATGGTTCGTACAATTCCTTTTGCATCGATACCGCATTCATTGTAAAGTTCGTCGGGAGTGCCATGTTCAATAAATCTGTCAGGAATACCCAGTATTTTTATTTTGTTGGTATATCCGTTTTCAGCCATAAATTCCAGAATTGCACTTCCAAAACCACCTTGTATTACTCCATCTTCAACAGTAACAATCTGGTCGAATTTTTCCATTATTTCTGTCAGCAAGGCGGTATCAAGAGGTTTCACAAAGCGCATGTCGAAGTGCGCAACCGATATATTTTTTTTGGCAAGACTTTTAACTGCACTTTGTGCAAAAATACCGGTCTTTCCAATCGATAGTAATGCAATGTTATCACCATCGCTCAGTTGGCGTGCTTTCCCGATTTCAATCTTTTCAAATGGTTTTTTCCATTCGGGAATAATGCCGCAGCCTCGTGGGTATCGTATAGAAATTGGTTGGTTAATTTCATCCAATTGGGCCGTATACATCATGTTTCGGAGTTCAAGCTCATCCATTGGTGCAGACACAATCATGTTTGGGATGGAGCGCATGTAGGCAATATCGAACACGCCGTGGTGAGTTGGTCCATCTTCTCCAACAATCCCTCCACGATCGAGACAAAAGATTACATGTAAATTTTGAATGGCAACATCGTGAACCACCTGGTCGTAAGCGCGCTGCATAAATGTAGAGTAGATGTTGCAAAACGGAACCATCCCCTGAGCGGCAAGTCCTGCGGCAAAGGTAACAGCATGCTGTTCGGCTATGCCTACATCGAAAGCACGATCCGGCATTTCTTCTATCATCTTATTCATGGAGCAACCCGTGGGCATAGCAGGCGTAATTCCAACTATTTTTTCATTTTCTTCGGCCAATTCTACAAGAGTATCTCCAAAAACATTCTGAAACTTGGGTGCCTTATTAATGGCACAGTCGCAATTAAAAATTTCACCGGTTTCTTTATCAAATATTCCGGGAGCATGCCATTTGGTCTGATCTAATTCGGCAAGTTTAAATCCTTTCCCTTTTTGCGTAATAACATGAAGCAGTTTAGGTCCGGGAATGTCTTTCAGGTCATTCAACGCCTTAGTAAGATAGACTACATCGTGCCCGTCAATAGGTCCAAAATACCTGAAATTAAACGCTTCAAAAAGATTATTCTCTTTTAAGATCATATTTTTTAAAGCATGTTGGTTTTTTTGAATAAAACGCCGCGTTTTTTTACCAATACCGTCCAGTTTCCCAAGCCCTTCCCAAACATCATGTTTCATTCTGTTGTAGGTGTCAGACGTAGAAATATTCAGCAAGTATTTATTCAAACCACCAACGCTAGGATCGATGGCCATATTGTTATCGTTTAAAATAACAAGGATATCGGCATTTTCGCCTCCCGCATTGTTTAGCGCTTCAAAAGCCATTCCACCGGTCATTGCCCCATCGCCAATTACTGCAACCACTTTCCGTTCAGTTTCACCCTTGATTTTTGAGGCAACAGCCATTCCTAAGGCTGCCGAAATAGATGTGGAAGAGTGTCCTACGCCAAAAGCATCGTATTCACTTTCAGTTCGTTTAGGGAATCCACTAATGCCTTTAAATTTTCTGTTGGTATCAAAAAGGTGTCGGCGTTCGGTTAATATTTTGTGCCCGTAAGCCTGGTGTCCTACGTCCCAAATCAACTGGTCGTAAGGTGTATTGTATACATAATGAAGAGCAACAGTTAGTTCAACAACGCCTAAACTTGCACCAAAATGTCCTGGATTAACCGAAACCACGTCAATGATATAATCACGTAATTCCTTACAAACATTTTCGAGTTGATCAATTTTTAGCTTTTTAAGATCATCGGGATTGTTAATCAATTCAAGCAGCTTCCCCTTCACATCATCCATTTTTCCGCAAATTATAGAAATAATAACAACTGTCCTGCCACAGTTTGTTCATGCAAAAGAAATAAAATTACTTGTAAAAATCTATTAGAAATAAAATGTTATAGAAATGAGTTAATATAAACAAGGCCATCAAGGGTGAGCATGGGTTCAACATATTCAACACGTTTTGTTAAAGGAGCGATTACCGAACTTAGCCCGCCGGTGGCTACAACGGTTAGTGATTTGTTTATTTCTGCTTCGGTCCGTTCTATCATTGACTCAACCAGCCCGGTATATCCAAAAATGATCCCTGACTGTATTGCATGAACTGTGTTTTTCCCTATTACAGATGGTGGAGGAGCAATGTGTATTTGTGGGAGCTGTGCCGTTTTTCCCGCAAGGGCATTAACCGCAGTATTTAAGCCGGGGGCAATTGCTACACCAAGAATATCGGCGTTGCTTCCAATGGTGGTAAATGTTAAAGCTGTTCCAAAATCGATAACCATAGTATTGTTCCCGTACTTTTTAAATGCAGCCATTGAATTGGCCACCAAATCGGTACCAATTTCATAAGGATTGGGTATTTTTAAGGGTAGTTGTTTGTATAGATTGGGAGTTATAAAGTGAATACGGGCACTCTCAAATAATGCGGGCAGCATTTCGCGAAATGGATGCACAAGTGATGGAACCACACTACTTACAATAATTCCGGAGATTTCAGCTCTGCATGTTTTTTCTGTTGCAAGCAATGTTCTGAAAATAACGTCGTATTCATCGGCTGTTTTTAACGGATCGGTTTGAATACGCCAGTGGTTTGCCCACTCATCATTTATATTCATTCCAAATACGATGTTGGTGTTGCCTATATCTATTGCTAATAACATGAGCTGTTGTATTTATTCTCTAAAAATACCTATTTTGTTGGGTAGATGCGAATAATCCGACTTTTTTGATTGATTTTACATTCTTGTTTTATAAAAAAATAATAGTATTTTTAAGCAGGTACTAATTACAGTTCTGATATTATGCAAGAGACTAAAAATCCACTAATTTTTTTAATTGAAGATAGTGTTGTTTACAGAGATTTAATTGCCGGTTATCTGCAAGCAAAAAATTTTTCGAGACTGAAAATATTCAACAATACAGAGGAATGTCTCAGGGCTATTCATTTAAAACCCGATATTATAATATTGGATTACACTTCGGAAGGAGTGAATGGATTGGAGATGATGCTCAAGGTTGAAAAAGAACATGGTTTGTTGGATTTTATTTTTCTGAGTGCACAAAATAAAGTGGAGATTGCAGTAAAAATAATGAAGCTTGGGGCAGCCGATTATATTGTTAAAAATGAAGAAGCTCCAAAGAAATTAGTGGAATCAATAAATCGTATCATAAGTACTACAAAAGTTGAGAAACAAAAGCAGGGATTCAAAATTGGAGTAATCGGTTTCTTCATTATGCTGTTCCTGATTATTATGATTATTACTTTTGTATCTATCTTTTTTGATTTACAACTCTAATATATTGCAATTTAAAATTTCCTAGATTCCTGAACTTATTTCGTTTCAACAATAAAACGCCAGAGTTTGCTAATCCAGGGTTCGCCGGCGTAACCGATCCCAATACGGGGTGTGGTTCTATAGCTGGGTTTTATTCCTGCATCTTCAATCCAAATTCTTTCTGAGGTAGCCAGGTTTTCGCCATAAAAAGATTTATCGAGCTGCAATGTCCGGCCAACTCTTCCCGGCCCTGATATTCCTTCAGTTCCACGAATCAGAACAGCAGAGGAATCTCCGGGTGCTCCGGTCACAAAATTTAGCATCCAATACATTCCGTAAATCAGGTAAACATAAACCAATCCCCCTTCCTGAAACATCACCCTGGTTCGTGCAGTTAAACCTTTGTTGGCATGGCAGGCTTTGTCGTCTTGCCCCCGATAGGCTTCTACTTCAGTTATAATAAACCGCTCAACAGAATCGTCTTTAAACTGC
Organism: Draconibacterium sp.; assembly: GCA_035635015.1. Taxonomy (GTDB): domain Bacteria; phylum Bacteroidota; class Bacteroidia; order Bacteroidales; family Prolixibacteraceae; genus Draconibacterium. Next base: position 11,777 of record DASQBW010000682.1, read on the forward strand.
CGTACCAGAACTTTACCAAGTAAATCAGGGGCTACTTTGGTAACTTCGCGTTGGAAGAAGGAATTTGGTAAACGAGCAAAATTATCCGTCATGTTTTGTTTTTCTGTGGCAGGCAAGATGCAAAATAAATACCGAACGGCTAATTCTGTGTACTAAATTTATACTTTTATAGTTTATTAGAAACAAGCTTAACGGTATGCAAACCATCCATATGTCGGACATTTACGGGCAATACCTTACCATGAAGGCTGAAATTGATGCGGCTATTCAAGGGGTGATTAAGTCTACCCGTTTTATAAAAAGCGGGAAGGTGCTTGATTTTGAAGTTCGGTTGGCCGATTATCTTAATACAGATGTTATTTCGTGCGGTAATGGTACCGATGCACTTCAGCTGGCGTTTATGGCTTTGGAACTGAAGCCGGGCGACGAGGTAATTACAACTCCTTTTTCGTTTGTTTCTACCGTTGAAGTTCTGGTTTTGATGGGGCTTAAACCGGTTTTTGTTGATGTTTGTCGAGATACTTTTAACATTGATGTGTCGCAAATTGAGAAAGCGATCACTGAAAGGACAAAGGCCATATTACCGGTACATCTTTTTGGTCAGTGTGCCAATCTGGAAGCAATATTGAACATTGCAAACAAGCATGGATTGTATGTGGTTGAAGATGCATGCCAGGCATTAGGCACCGATTATATTTTTAAAGACGGTACAAAAAAGAAAGCCGGAACAATAGGAGATATCGGTTGTAATTCATTTTTCCCATCAAAAAACCTGGGAGCTTTTGGCGATGGCGGTGCAGTTTATAACGATGATAGCGGGCTGACTGACAAGATTCGATCCTTTGCAAACCATGGTATGAAAGCCAAATACGAATACGAACGTGTTGGTATAAATTCGAGGCTCGACAGTATTCAGGCAGCAATTCTTGAGGTAAAGTTGAAATACATCGATAAACATATAAAAGCGCGGCAATCGGCAGCCCGGTTTTATGATGAGCATTTAAAAGGTGCTGAAGGTATAAAACTGCCGAAGCGGACTGAATTTAGTATGCATACGTTTCATCAATATACCATCCAAACAGAAAAGAGGGATGATTTACAAAAGTTTTTGGAATCAAAGGGAATTCCATCAATGGTGTATTATCCAAAAGCACTGCACTTGCAGGAAGCCTATAAAAATCTGGGCTATTTTAAAGGTGATTTTCCTGTGGCTGAGCGATTAGCAGATTCGGTGTTGTCGCTGCCCATGCATACGGAGTTGGATGAGGAGCAATTAAATTATATTGTTGACGTCATAAAGGGATTCTCGCAAAGGCGCAGAGACGCAAAGGATTGATTTATGAAAGAAAATGAGATAGCGAAAATAATTGTGAATACTTCCTACGACATTCATGTTGAACTTGGTCCCGGATTGCTTGAGTCAGTTTACGAGGAAATCCTGGCTTACGAGCTATCCTCAAAAGGATTGAAAGTTGAGCGACAAAAAGCTATTCCTCTTATTTGGGGAGATAAAAAATGGATATTGGATTCAGAGCTGATTTGATTATAGAGAATATAGTTATTATTGAATTAAAATAAGTTGAGTGTATTGCTCCGGTTCATCCTAAACAGCTGTTAACGTATTTGAAGATAACTGGTTTGAAATTGGGATTGCTGATTAACTTTAACGAAAAGCTTATTAAAGATGGAATTACGAGGATAGTGAATAAATTATAGAAAGCTTAGCGTCTTAGCGCCTTAGCATGAAAATATTCTCTCGCAAAGTCGCAGAGACGCAAAGAAAAACTAACAATGGACAAAGAATATTATAAACACGAATCTGCCATCATCGACGAAGGAGCTCAAATCGGTTCCGGAACAAAAGTCTGGCATTTTTCGCATGTTATGGGTTCTGCAAAAATTGGGGCAGATTGCATTCTTGGGCAGAATGTTTTTATTGGAAACAAGGTGCAACTGGGCAACAACGTAAAAGTGCAAAACAATGTTTCGGTGTATGAAGGAGTAACCTGCGAGGACGATGTATTTTTGGGGCCTTCAATGGTGTTTACGAATGTAGTTAATCCGCGCAGTAGTGTTGAGCGGAAAGATGAATTTAAACCAACACTGGTAAAAAAAGGTGCTACAATTGGAGCCAACGCCACTATAATTTGTGGAGTTACTTTGGGCGAATATTGTATGATTGGTGCCGGCGCCGTAGTTACAAAAGATGTAAAAGCATTTGCTCTTGTAACCGGAGTACCGGCTAAACAAACAGGTTGGGTAAGCCGGGGTGGAGAAATTTTGGATGATGCTTTAATTTGCCCGCTTACCGGAGAAAAATATTGCCTTGAAAACGGAGAATTGAAACTTATCGATAATGAGTAATAAAGAAGCACTATTTCAAAAGATAAACGACAGGAGACTAACCGTTGGTGTGATTGGCCTTGGCTATGTTGGCCTTCCACTGGCTGTATGTTTTGCCGCTAAGCAAGTGAAAGTTTTGGGTTTCGATTCATCTTTAGACCGGGTTAATAAGATTAATTCAGGCAACAATTATATTTCCGATGTTGATGATGAGCAGCTTGCCGATTTGGTACGGCAGCAAAGATTAAATGCAACAAGCGATTTTTCTGTTTTAGCTGAATGTGATGCCATATTTATATGTGTTCCAACTCCGCTTGATCAATTCAAAAAACCGGAAATGTCGTTTATTGAAAACGCCTGTAAACTAATTGGAGCAAATTTACAGCCCGGAACATTTATTAGTTTGGAAAGTACAACTTACCCCACTACTACAGAAGATTTTGTACTCCCAATCCTTGAAAAAGAATCAGGATTAACGGAAGGAAAAGATTTTTGGCTGGCCTATTCGCCCGAACGTGTTGATCCGGGGAACAAGGAATACGCAACACAGAATACCCCAAAAGTTTTGGGTGCGATGTCTGTTGAAGGATTAGAAATAGGGAAAGCCATTTATTCGATTGCGGTTGAAAAAGTCCATACAGTGAGTTCGCCACGCATAGCAGAAATGGTTAAAATACTGGAAAACACTTATCGTTTGGTAAATATTAGTTTAGTTAATGAACTGGCGCTTTTAGCCGGGAAAATGGATATTAATATCTGGGAGGTGATTGATGCAGCCGCGACGAAACCATTCGGGTTTCAGGCCTTTTATCCGGGGCCGGGGATCGGTGGACATTGTATTCCGCTCGATCCGTTTTACCTGGAGCACATCGCCAAAAAATTTAATTTCGATTTGTCGATGATTCACACAGCCGGACACATTGATCTGTTAATGGCGCACCGCATGACAGTGAAAATCACCTCGGCACTTAACCGGCAAAAAAAAGCCATAAATGGCAGTAAGATTTTGTTTTTGGGTGTGGCTTATAAACCCGATATAAATGATGAACGCGAATCTCCGGCATTAAAGATTATGGAGGAAGTGAAGAACAAAGGAGGTGAGGTAAGTTATCACGATCCGTTTATTCCTGTTGTAACATTAGGTAGTGGAAGTCAGTTCGGATCTGTAGATCTATCTGAAACAGTTTTAACGACTGCGGACTGCGTTGTAATAACTACAAATCATTCGGAATTTGATGCTGATTTTATAAAAAAGCATGCACGTTTGATTGTTGATCTGCGAAATGTGATAAAGGAGGCATCGGAAAAAGTTTATAAATTTTAATTAAACACAAAGTCGCAAAGACACTAAGAAAATCTTTGTGACTTCGTGTCTTTGTGTTGAAACCATGAAACGATTTGCACTAATAGGGGCTGCAGGATTTGTGGCCGAACGACATATCAGGGCCATAAAAGAAACCGGTAACGAGTTGGTTTGCGCCATGGATACATTTGATGTAATGGGCCGTATGGACAGCTATTTTCCGGAGGCTGAATTTTTTACATCCGAAGAAGAACTTGTTCAATTTCTTCAGCGAGAAAAAGTAAAGGGTGAGCTGGTAGATTTCATTAGTATTTGTTCTCCAAACTATCTGCACATCAAGCACATTGAGCTGGCACTCAAAAACGGGTGCGATGTGATATGTGAAAAGCCACTGGTTATTCATACTGCAGATCTGGATAAAATAAAAGCATGGGAAGCAGTAACCGGTAAAAAAGTATATACCGTTCTGCAACTTCATTACCACGCAGCCATCATGAAGCTGAAAAAAGAGATTGAACAATCAGGCAAGGATTTTTTCGATATCGATCTGAAATACATTACATCGCGGGGCAAATGGTATTTCAAAAGCTGGAAAGGTGACGTTTCCAGGTCGGGTGGGATTGCTACAAATATTGGTATTCACTTTTTTGATATGCTTACATGGATTTTTGGCGAAGTAAAACAAAATAAGGTATCTGTCAATAAAGCCAATAAGGCAGCAGGTGAACTCATTCTGGAAAAGGCAAATGTTGATTGGTTTTTAAGTCTTGATGCCAATGATTTGCCTGATGAGGCAGCCGGCAAAAGAACCTACCGCTCCATAAAAGTCGATGGAAAAGAGATTGAATTCAGCGAAGGATTTACGGACTTGCATACCCTGACCTATCAGCAAATTTTGGAAGGTAATGGTTTTGGTGTTGAAGATACGGTGAAAAGCATCCGGTTAACAGAGCACATTCGAAAAAGTTAAGATTAACAAAGAAACTTAAGGAAAGCTATCTATGAAATTGTAGCTTTGTTCTTTCATACTGAAGATGAATGATCATGAAAGTATTAGAGTTAGCACTAAACGCAGCACTAAGAGCAGGAGAAAAAATTTTAGAAGTTTATAACGACCCGGATTCAGATTTCTCGGTAGAGCGCAAAGCCGATAACTCTCCGTTAACAATTGCCGATAAAATAAGTCATTCGGTAATTGAGGCCTATTTAAACGAATCGCCGTACCCGGTTTTAAGCGAAGAAGGCAGAACAATTACTTACAACGAACGCAAAAATTGGAAGAACTTTTGGTTGGTCGATCCGCTCGACGGCACCAAAGAGTTTATAAAACGTAACGGCGAATTTACCGTAAACATTGCACTGGTTAAAAACGGCAGTCCGGTGATGGGTGTCATTTATGTACCCGTTACACGAACATTGTATTTCGGACAGCAGGAGATTGGTGCCTGGAAAATAGAACAGGTAGCGCCGGGTGCTAACCTTATATTTGAGGATTTGAAGGAAAAGGGAACAAAGCTTCCCATTGTTAATTCAGAACGAAAATTTACCGTTGTAGGCAGCCGTTCGCACAGCAACGAAGAAACCGCTGCATACATTGCGCAGCTGGAAAAGGAGCATGGAGAAATAGAGATCATGTCGAAGGGAAGTTCCTTAAAAATATGTATGGTAGCCGAAGGAAGTGCCGATGTGTATCCTCGTTTTGGCCCAACCATGGAGTGGGACACCGCTGCCGGACACGCTATTGCTGTTGCTGCCGGGAAAAATGTTACCTTAGCCGACCACAAGACATCACTAAAATACAATAAGGAAAATTTGCTCAATCCTTTTTTTATTGTGCATTGATGTCAGGAAATGGAACGTCATTCTGAACTTGTTTCAGAATCTGGTGAGCCTGATTCCTAATTGTATATAGATCCCGAAACGAGTTCGGGATGACGTATTAAAGATGATATAGAATTAGAACGGATTTCACAAAAGCGAATGATTGCAACAATTAATAGATAACAAATAAAATTAGGAAGAACGAGCAGCAGTTGAGAATATACCAATCTTCGGGCTCCTGAATTCCGTCTTCCAACTTTTTTACCATGAAAAACATACATCCCGTATTTGATAAAATTGTATCGCGCGAAGCAAAAGAAGAACGACTACAACAAAATGCGAAGGTGATTTGGTTTACCGGGCTGTCCGGTTCCGGGAAAACAACCGTGTCGTCAGCATTGGAGAAAAAGTTATTTGATATGGGCTATTTTACCCAATTGTTGGATGGCGATAATATTCGTACCGGAATTAACAATAAGCTTGGCTTCTCATCGGAAGATCGCCTTGAAAATATCCGACGCATTGCCGAAGTATCGAAACTGATCATGAATTGTGGTGTAATTGTATTGTGTGCATTTATCAGTCCGACCGATAAAATTCGCAACATGGCCAAAAGTATTATTGGCGAAGATGATTTTATCGAGGTATTTGTTAACACACCCATTGAAGTGTGCGAACAGCGCGATGTAAAAGGCTTGTACGAAAAAGCCCGGAAAGGTATTATCAAAGATTTTACCGGCATTAGTGCCCCTTTTGATAAACCAACTGATGCTGATGTGGTAATTGATACATCTGTAGTTCCCCTGGATGAATCGGTGGATAAGATTTTTGAGGTGATAAAAGAAAAAATTACTGTTTGATAGAATCATTCACCACCTCACCAGCGCAGCTGGTGAGGTGGTGTGCATAGTATAAAAATATCTCGACCGCCCCACCGCTGTAAACGCGGTCCCCCCCGCCTGAAAGGCGGGGAAATGATCGTACTAGAAATGTTAATCGATATTTCAAAAGCAGATCCGGACTTCGAAAATTTCTCCTCCTACAAGGAGGAGGGGACCAGCGCAGCTGGTGAGGTGGTACTTATACTAAAATCATTCAGCTTAAAAAATAACCACCCCGTCAGCGAAATCAATATTTAATACTTCATGGCAAGTTTGGCATCGCTGTCACCCCTCCTGGAAGGAGGGGAAATTGTGTGTGCACAAATTTATTATTTATTGCAAAATCTGAATTTGGAAGATGAATTTCTCCGCCTTAGAGGAGGAGGGGACCAACGCAGTTGGTGAGGTGGTGCTAAATTTTACTTTTCATCTTTTCTCCCAAACTCAAGAATATCCTCTTTAATAACTTCCGGATATTCATATACCCACCGATTTTCATACCGAAGAACAGTAATTCCCAGTTGTGCCAGTTTTTCATCGCGGTCGGTATCCCACGCGATGCTGTTTAAATCGGCATGGACCTCTCCATCCAGTTCGATGGCAAGCATCAACTCATAACAGAAAAAATCGACAATGAATTTTCCTACTGAATGTTGACGTCTGAACTTATAACCTCCAACTTGTTTACTTTTTAAAATATTCCAAAGCGTTGCTTCGGCTGTTGTAGAATTTTTTCGGAGGTGTTTTCGGATGTTTTTCAGGTTTTTGTGGTTGTGGAGTTTCATTTTTTATTTAAAAGTAAAGTTAATATTAACGAAAAGCAACCGCCTCACCGCTGTAAACGCGGTCCCCTCCGCCTGGAAGGCGGAGAATTGTTCGTGCTACAAACGTTAATTGGTATTCAAAAGCAGATCCGGACTGCGAAATCTCTCCTCCTTTGAGGAGGAGGGGACCAGCGCAGTTGGTGAGGTGGTATTCATACTAAAATCATTCAGCTTAAAAAATAACCACCCCGTCAGCGAAAATAAATTGTAGATTCCATGGCAAATCCGGTATCGCTGCCACCCCTCCTGGAAGGAGGGGAAATGCACGTGCTAATGATTTTGCATTAATTACGAAATTTTCTCCTCCTTTGAGGAGGAGGGGACCAGCGCAGCTGGTGAGGTGGTTATCATATAAAAATTGATGAGCATATAAATTTAACCACCCCGTCAGCGAAATCAATATTTAATGCTTCATGGCAAGTTTGGCATCGCTGCCACCCCTCCTGGGAGGAGGGGAAACTTATTCGTGCTGAGATTTTCTATGAATTTCAAAAGTTGTATTGGACTGCGAAAATTTCTCCTCCTTTGAGGAGGAGGGGACCAACGCAGTTGGTGAGGTGGTGCTAAATTTTACTTTTCATCTTTTCTCCCAAACTCATGAATATCCTCTTTAATAACTTCCGGATATTCATATACCCACCGATTTTCATACCGAAGAACAGTAATTCCCAGTTGTGCCAGTTTTTCATCGCGGTCG
>DASQBW010000683.1:0-1731 GCA_035635015.1 Draconibacterium sp.
GAACTATTTGATGGCCGTGTACGCCTGCGAAAGCACTAATTAGGACTCAGGAAAGGTTTCGCAGCCCTGCGAAAGTTACAAATAGAGGCCTGGGGAGGTCTTGTAATCAGCTAGTTAGGTGTTTTTGTGTTGCGGTGGGCTTTTGAAAACCCGTTTACAGTTGGGCTTACTGGCTAAAGCCCGTTTCAGAGGGGGTATGCTTAGCCCCGGCATTAATGCCGGGGTTAGTGATTCAGCTTCCAAAGTTGGGCTTTAGCCCCCGATGTTAACCCCGGTTTATTAGGAAGGGCAATCATAGACTAAAGAAAAAATAAACCACGTGTGAGGAATTGAACCAGTGTTGTTTTATTTTTTTATTATGCTAACTTTAAACTCCGAATAAAAACCAAAACCGTTGAATACGCACCCGAATATAAGATTTACGCTAAAGGTTGGGTTCCACACCCAAAATGGAGGTATAACCCAACCTACTAATAGGGATATAACCCAACTGGTTGGGTTGCCCGTACGTTAGGCACAAGCTTAAAAAAGAGAATAGCATCACACAAAAACATAACTATCGGTGAATTAATTCATCAGATGTTATATCTTTGAAATAAAAAATGTATTCAAGATACTTAAGTGATATAATAAAAAAGCGAATTGGTTCAGGAAAAGCAATAATCGTAATTGGTCCTAGACAGGTAGGTAAAACAACTTTGATTGAATCAATTCTTGAAAAAGAGGAGTATCTTCTTCTAGATGGTGATGACCCAAAAACAAGAACTTTATTAACCGAACCAAACACAGAACAAATTCGGACAATTCTTGGAAAATATAAATTCGTATTTATTGATGAAGCTCAAAGAATTGAAGGAATTGGTTTGACAATGAAAATAATAACTGACCGGTTTAAAGACGTTCAACTATTTTCGAGTGGTTCATCTTCATTTAATTTGACCAATAAAATTAATGAACCATTAACAGGAAGAAAATGGGAATACCAGTTGTTTCCAATTTCCTGGGAAGAGTATGAAAATCACCATGGATTTTTGTATTCTGAACAGCAATTGGAAAATCGTCTTTTATATGGACTCTACCCGGACGTACTAAATAACGTCGGAGACGAAATTAATATCCTACGAAACTTAGTAAACAGTTATTTATACAGAGATATTCTTTCATATTCGGATATACGAAAACCAGAAATATTGGATAAACTGGTGCAAGCTCTCGCGCTTCAGGTTGGCAGTGAAGTAAACTATTCAGAATTGGCTCAAATAGTGAATGTTGACAAAAATACAATCAGTAAATACATAGACATTTTACAAAAAGGATATATTATTTTTAAACTAGGTAGTTTCAGTCGAAATGTTCGAAACGAAATCAAAACAAATAAGAAAATCTATTTCTACGATAATGGAATCCGAAATATGGTAATCGGAAATTTTAATCCAATTAATTTGAGAACGGATAAAGGCGCGCTTTGGGAGAATTTCCTTATTTCAGAGCGTATAAAACAGATAGAATATAAACAAAGTCTGGCACGAACATATTTTTGGAGGACAAAACAGCAGCAGGAAGTTGATTTTGTTGAGGACAATGGAGGCAAAATAACTGGATTTGAATTTAAGTGGATGAATAAAAAGAATGCAAAATTACCAAAGACATTTACAGAAACTTACAATGCAGAAAGTAAAGTAATTGACAAAGAAAACTTTAGAGAATTTATTAAAATTAATTAAAAGCCAG
>DASQBW010000684.1:0-2019 GCA_035635015.1 Draconibacterium sp.
GTCTTATATATTTGCAAGCAGAAAAAAGAAATCTATAGTGTTTGATTATCTTCAAAATTTAAATGGAGCCCAAAAAGAGGCCGTTCTTCGTACCGAGGGACCAGCCCTGGTAATTGCAGGAGCAGGTTCGGGAAAAACGCGTGTACTAACTTACCGAATTGCCAATTTGTTGAAACAAGGTGCCCGCCCGTCAAGTATTTTGGCACTTACGTTTACCAATAAGGCTGCCCGCGAAATGAAGGAGCGTATTGCCAAAGTGGTGGGAGAAAAAACTGCCCGCTACCTTTGGATGGGTACATTCCACAGCATTTTCTCACGAATATTACGCGCCGAACACGAAACCATTGGCTATCCATCGAATTTTACGATTTACGACAGCGCCGACAGTAAAAGCTTAATTAAAACCATCATTAAAAGTTTTCAGCTTGATGATAAGATATACAAACCCGGTGTGGTTGCCGGAAGAATATCGATGGCCAAAAACAACCTGATTACTCCAAATGCCTATGTTAATTCGTCGGAGATAAGAAGTGCTGATAAAAGCATGCGTATGCCTCAAATTGCTCAAATTTATAAGGAATACGCCAAACGTTGTTTTCTGTCGGGGGCAATGGATTTTGATGATTTACTGCTTAAAACTAATCTCCTGTTTCGCGACCATCCTGAAATTCTTAAAAAGTACCAGGAAAGATTTGGTTACGTAATGGTTGACGAGTACCAGGATACAAACTACTCGCAATACCTGATAGTAAAAAAACTGGCCGCTGCCCACAAAAACATCTGTGTAGTAGGCGACGATGCACAAAGTATTTACTCTTTCCGTGGTGCACGAATCGAAAATATCCTGAATTTCAAATCGGACTACCCCGAGCACCGGATATTTAAACTGGAGCAAAATTATCGTTCAACACAAACCATTGTAAACGCAGCCAACAGTATTATTGCCAAAAATAAACGGCAAATTCCCAAAAAAGTATTTTCAGAAAATGCCACAGGTAAACTCATAAAAATAATCTCGGCTTTAACCGATAATGAAGAGGGATTTTTGGTTGCACAGGAAATTGCCCGGCTACAATTAAGCGAACATTACAAGTCCGAAGATTTTGCCATATTATACCGAACCAATGCACAATCAAGAATTTTCGAGGAATCGTTGCGCAAACGAAATATTCCATACAAAATATATGGTGGTTTAAGTTTTTACCAACGAAAAGAAATAAAAGACCTCCTATCTTATTTACGAATGACGATAAACCCGGCAGATAACGAAGCACTTAAACGCATCATTAATTATCCTGCCAGGGGAATTGGAGCCACCACCCTATCGAAACTTGAGGCCGCAGCCATTAACAACGAAACATCGATATGGAAGGTCATTACAGATCTGCCAACAATTAATCATGCCAATTTAAACAAAGGCACTACAGGGAAAATACAGAGCTTTGTTGCACTAATTGAAAAATTCAGACAATTAGCACAAAACAGCGATGCTTTTGACACCGCCAAAACCATTGCCGAACAAACCGGGATACTTAAGGAACTATATACCGATAAATCGCCTGAAGGTTTAAGCCGGCACGAAAATATACAGGAATTATTAAATGGTATCCAGGAGTTCAGCATTAATGCCAAAGAAACCGGTGAACCGGAGAAACTCGAAAACTACCTGGAAGATGTTGCGCTTTTAACCGACCAGGATAACGAAAAGGAAGAAGACAAAAATAAGGTAACACTAATGACAGTGCATTCGTCGAAGGGGCTGGAATTTAAAAATGTGTTTGTGGTTGGAATGGAAGAAAACCTCTTCCCTTCAAACCAAAACGGCGACAATAAACCTGAAACACTCGAAGAAGAGCGCCGTTTATTTTATGTGGCTTTAACACGCGCTGAAGAAAATGCCTGTTTTACATATGCCAATCAACGTTACCGCTGGGGCAATCTCGATTTTTGCACTCCCAGCCGTTTTCTCGAAGATATCGATGAAGAATTTCTTGACAGATCGGGCGTGGCAGGATCTTC
>DASQBW010000685.1:0-5489 GCA_035635015.1 Draconibacterium sp.
GTGCCTTCTTATCTCTTTTACTTTCGATTCAGCACTCTGTTTTTTTACTGCCATTTTTGAACTTTTTAGTGGTTATTAAATTAAGAAATCTATCTCTTAACTTTTATACCAACGTGTCCAAATTAGGCTGAAGATTTACAGCTTAATGACCAAAGAGACCATTACAAGAAAAAGAGAAAGATACTCACTAAAGAACGAATTGAGTTATTAGAAGACCTTGGCGTGGTATGGGATATGGATATTTTTAATTTTCAGAAACGCATAGATGAACTAGCAAGTTTTAAAGAAGAAAATGGACATTATGATATTCCATCAAACTATAAACCTAATCCGTCTCTTGGTAATTACATTTATAGACTAAAGACAAAAGGAGTTAAAGAGGAATGGAAAGTTAGAATGCTTAATGATATAGGCTTTTATGATATAGGAACACAAGAGAAAAAAGAAAAACAAGGCCATGTTACTACATACTGGTATCAAATGCTTGAAGAACTAAAGAAAGTGCCAAATCCAAATTTAAAGAAAGATGATAAGGATTTTCCAGAATTAGCATAATGGGTTGATAATCAACGAAGAACATATCGGTATGGTAGATTAAAAGATGAGCAAATATCCGAACTTACAAAGCTTGGAGTAACATTGCCAGAAAAGAGTAAAAAGAGAAAACGTTGGTTGGATTATATTGAGTTGATAGAAATGTATATTGAAGAATTTGAGAATTCTGAAATTACGAATGAATTTGATAGAGAATTATATAAATGGATTGTCCAACAAAGAACCAATTACAGAGTCGGTAAATTACGAGCTGAGAAAGCTAAGAAGTTAATTGACCTAGGGATATTGACAGAGGAATAAAAAACGAAAACACAACAATGTGTATAATTCATAAGGGTTTCAGAGGTTTTCGAGCAGTATCACCCGCATTAATTTTGGGTGGTAACTTGATAGGTTTGAAGCCCGCAATCCCTTACGAAATCATAGACCAACCATTACCAAACATATTAAAGACAGCAACTTAGAACATGAGAAACAATAAAATAGTTAAACAAATTTTGCTTCTATCAGTAATAGTTTTTTGTATTCTGTTATTGCCTATTGTTATTTTCAATATCTCTTTTGCAAAATTTGTTTTATCAAAAATATTGATTGTCCCCGCTGGCGCGATTTTGCAAATCGTGCCTCAGCCTGCAAGGCTGAAAAAAGGTAAAACAAAGTTTTTTTGTTTGCAATAAAAAGGTCACAGCTAGCGCCGCCCGAAACTTCGGGATGTAATCGGTGCTTCGGTTGAGACAGCCGAAAAGAACAAAACTCCGCTCACGCCGGTTTGTAATCGATGTGTCTTTGATAGCATTGAAATAAATTTATCGGCCTGGGGCCGAGGCACGATTACAAATCCGCACCAGCCGGGATATTAATAAGCAGGCATGTGCCGGTATTTCAATTCTTTATCACTTTCAAAAAAATTATTGAAATTATTGATAATAAATATGCCGCAAAACATAGCATAAGTTTAATAAGCAGCCTAAATTGCTTTTAGGTTATTCCCTCGTAGTGCACAATCTGCAAATAATCAGGTTTCTGCATTTGGAGTTTAACCACAAATAACACAATAAATAAATTTAAATTATTATGCTTATGTCTAGTAAATCAGAAACCGGCCATGCCGTTAATGTGGCCAATTTTAACGAACTAATTTCTTTTGTAACAGGCTACGGCGAAGCCTACAATCCATCAAACGAAGCCATTGCTGTACCCGCACTGCAAACAGTAGCCACCGAATCTACGTCAACCCTCGATGCCATTTACACCGCACAGGGGCCATACAACAACGCCGTTGCTGCCCGCGAAGTAGTTTTCGATCCCTTGAGTAAACTGGTAACCCGCGTAATGAATATGCTAAAAGTATCGGGCGTTAGCAAAGAGGTATATGACAGTGTAAATACCGTAGCCCGAAAAATTAAAGGTCAGCGCGCCACGCCAAAAGCCACAGAACCCGAAAACGGGGAGGAGAGCGAAGAAACCACCGAAACAAAAACACGCTCTACCTCGCAAATGAGCTACGACAGCCGCGAAGAAAACTTCGCGAAGTTTATACAACTGCTGTCGGCTATTCCCGAGTATGCACCCAACGAAGTAGAACTGCAGATAGCTACACTTACTGCTCTAAGTACCGAACTACAGGCTAAAAACAGTGCAGTAATTAACGCCGAAGTACCATTAAGCAACGCACGTATTCAACGTAACAGTGTTCTGTACGCACCTGCAACAGGACTGGTTGAAACGGCCGGAAACGTAAAAACATACGTAAAAGCCATATTTGGAGCAACAAGTCCGCAATACAAACAAATCAGTAAACTGAGATTTGTTAAAATAACCTCTTAAATGTGAATGATCGGTCCGGTTATACAAATAGCCGGATCGATTATCGAATTTAACTACCAATCTCAGCAATAAGTCAACTTATAAGAAAGAAAGAGCAACTTTGAATTTAAATAAATCAACTTACACTTTCAACAAAATGACTTATACTTTCAACAAAGCAACTTATATTAACAAGAAATCAACTTACACTTCTGAGAAACCAACTTACACTTTTAATAAAGCAACTTAATTATAAAAACAACCAACTTACACCTTCAATAAAGTCACAATAAACCAAACGCGAACCCAATGAAACGCAGAAAAAAGAAAAACAATACACAACAATTAAAACAAGAGCGTAATCACCAGCAGAACCTGTTTTACAAACGGCTAAAATATAATATGAATAGGATAGGCGATGCGCGCGCACTCCATACTTTCGATAAAATTGAGAAAAGGCTATTGCATCATTGCCGTATACGTCCCTACAAAATAGTTAATGCCGAAAAGGAAGAGAAAAAACTAAGCGCCAAAGAAATCCGTTTTATAAATACCTATATAAGCGATTTCTTAAATAATAATCATGTGGAGCTGGCCGGTAAAAAAATAAGCCTGTACGATTTTTCATTTTATATTGAAACACTTTATTTCTACTATCGGAATGCAGAAGACCAGTATAATATCCGGTTTCGTTCTTATTTTCCGGTATTCGAAACCAAAGAATTCGAAGAACGACGTTTTGATGTTTATTATAAATTTACCGGATATCTTGAAAAAATGGCATGGTCGTTTTCCGATCTTACAAACTATACCATTCGTTTTGTAAAACAGGAATACGATAAAAGACTATGCCTGTCCAGTCAGAAACCTTTCTTTAATAATTACCACATTGAAGCCCGGAGAATTGATAAAGAAATATGGGAAAAGGATAATAATCCCAGAACAATATATCACCTCTTTCAGAATACACAACAGCAATTTGTCCCTTTCGAGGTGAAAGCCGAATATTTCGGAATTAACTCGATGATGCATAACCTTAGTATAAAAATATATATACAAAAACATGCCATAACCCGAATAAAAGAGCGCCTCGGAATACATTTCTTTCATATAAGTTATTCGCTGGTAGTAATGGCCATGTGCAACAAACCCATTGAGATAGAAACCTGTAAAAGTTATCTTTTTCCGGTAACCTACGGAAAAATAAAAGTCGGTTATCTGAAAGCCGAATTAACGGGCAATAAACTGGTAATCCTTACCTTCCTGTTTTTAACAAATAACGGCACGCCCGAAGGACAGAAACTAAATAATATTGGTTTGGAAAAGGAAGACAAAAAATACCTCGGCATCGATAAACTCGACATATTTATAAATTCGGATATTAAAAACGATGAGCGCTTAACACAATTTTTTAAAAGCGCAGACTGTGGTGATTTATTTAAACTCGACAAAGCATTAATTAATAACCACAACACAGAGGAAGTAGCACGTGCAGCATTTCTTAACCATTACCTCGGGATAAACTAAAAATACGAAAGCGCTGTTGAACGACATACAAAAAAAAGCTGCCCGAAAAATCGGGCAGCCCATACTTGAAAACCACTAAGCTGAACCTAACTGATTGATTACAGTAAGATCCTCACTATTGCAACCATTTATGGTTCGGGTGTCAACATAAAGTTAATCTGGGTTGACGTTCCCTTTAATACTTCCACATCCCAAATTGTATCGGTCACGAAGCTATCCTGCTCCGCAATCATATAATATGTTCCCTCGGGTATTCCAATTATTTGATATTCACCCATTGGGTCGGTAAATGTTGTTGTAATTAAACTGTCTTCATCCATGGTGTTAACTTCTGTCCATAGATTAACAGCACTGTTAGGTAACAGCACATTTGCCGTATCGCTAACTGTTCCTTCAATTCTTCCGGCGCGGTCGAGCAATACGCAACGAACAACAGGTTTAAAATTAAAGCCTTTAATATCTCCGCCTTTCCAATTCCCTTTCACTACAAACGATTTGCTAACATCAAAATCAAGCAATACATCTGTGGTTTCTCCGCTGTTTACGGTTAATGCCGGCTCGATCTTAACTTTAAGTCCACTGCTCGATCCGCTTGGTATCTTCAGGTCGAATTCTGTTCCGTCTTCAAGAATTACCGTTGATTCGGAAACATACATTCGCATCATATCGTAACTTCCGGCTTCCAGTTCAACTGCTGCCAGTTGTTCAGTAATACCGTTTGAAAGTGTTAGTAAATCAATCTCAAAATCATCCTCCAGAATTGTTGTAAACGAGGCATCGGTTGTATCGCTTCCTTGTTTTCTTATTTCAACACTGTCAATCGTTACAATGGTTTGAGACACCAGGTCGATGGGGAAAGGAGCATCAGTAAGATATACATTAATTTTCCCGTAACCATCAGTAATCGGCTGCATGTCGTTATCATTGTTACAGGCTACCATTAAAAATAATCCCAGTACAATTGTTGTAAGTATGAATCTTGTTTTCTTCATGTTCATTGTTTTAATCCTGTTTTATTTTGTTCAAAGCTTAAATTCAATTGTTTTTTCTTTAATGTGTTGATCATTTAGGGGCGGTAGCAAAAAGTAAAGAAGAAGGGTGCAAGCTCTCTTGCACGCTCTTCTTCGATACAGCAAACCTATATTATTTAATTTCTATTACCGCGTATTTTGACATCTTCCAGAATTCATCCGGGTTATCGATGTTTAAGTAGGCAATTACACCGTCTTGCTCAACAAAAGAGTAGGAGCTATCCGGGTGTTCTGAAATTACCGTAGCTTCGTTCGAGAACAATGGAATACTTTTAGTTTCCTGAATGTCAAGCTCGGTAAAATAATTCTCATCAAGATTTCTTTTCAACTTCACCTGTTTTCCTAATCCCAGGAAGCCACCGCCTTTGGTCAATACATTATTCTCTTCAAGTTCTTTATATGTTCCATAAGCAACAAATCCTTTGTTCAACTGATAAATCTTCTCGTCGATAAGCATTTGTTTTTCTACCAAAGAGTCTTGTTTTGCCAGAATTTCCAACTGCATTGTGTCAATCTTCTGCGACATATCAGCAAGCATTACATCACGCTCTTCAATTTGCTGTTGTAATG
>DASQBW010000686.1:0-13911 GCA_035635015.1 Draconibacterium sp.
TCATCTATGTTGTCTCTCGACAGCTTTTGAGCCTGTGTTTGAGTTGCTATGGCCAGACAAAAAACCATGGCAAAAAAAAGTAAAATTTTCCTCATAGTGTTCTTCTTAATATGCTTAATATTGATTAGTTTTTTACATAAACAACGCCTCTCCAATCTGGGTTTTCTTAATGGATTACGTATTTTTATAATGAATCCGGTTAATTGATCGATTTACTACCAAATATATATTAAATTTTGGGAAATCGCTGATTTAATAAGAAGGAAGCCAGTAAGTCCGGAAAAAGATTTATCTGGAATGATGCTAGAATGAAAGAGGGTATAAAAATAAAAGTAGTTCTGCCGTGCAAACTATCCGCAAACAGTACTCAGTTATACGTTACGAAAGTTTCAATGGTCCGGCAGAACTACTTATCTGCAAACTTCTGCAATTGTTGCAAAAAGATTTATGCTTCTATTTCAATAATTTCAGTACCAAATGGTTCCAACGAAAAATCATACACTTTTCCATTTGCACCGGTTACTGATGTCGTTTCGTTACTATTGCTGCAATTTACCACAACAAGCTTTCCTGACTCGGGGAAATATGTGCATTCTGTTAATACATTGCTACTTACAAATGCACCAAACTCATTTTGTTTGTTGGCCGCATAAAACAGAGTTCTTAACAGCAAACGCGTATTTTCCGGCGAAAATTTAAATCCTGACAGATACACAGCCTTTCCATTAAAAAAGTCGTTGGTAGCAATCTGCACCGAACCATTTTTAGCCTTTAAAACTGAAGTATTCGTATTTAATGCATAAACATTATTGATATCGTTACCAAAATCAATACTGCTTTTTACATCTTCAAGAATAAAGTGCCCGGCTTCGTGCTGTGCAACTTCTACTTTAACATTATTTGTTGTTAATCCGGTTTCTTTATCAACACCCAACACATTCGATAACTGAAAGTACTGACCGGAGAATGCCGTTGCCGAAGGTTCGCCAACGCCAATAAAACCACCACCATCAGCCACCCAGGCATTAATTGTTTCAATCACTTTCTCATCGTCCCAGTGTTCGCCACCCGACCAGGCAGTACCTATTTTACCTGCATTAATGATCACGTCAATGTCTTCAGGAATTCCGTTTTCAAGAATGTCATTAAAACTTATATAAGACACATCAACAGGCATTCCTGCCAGCGATTCGGTTACCTCATATATTTCAGTACCATGAATAAAATGACCGGCATACACCCACGAACGCCACTGCCCCCATGCGGTAAGAATGGCCACTTTTACCGGAGCAACATAAGGTTTACTTTCGGTATGGAGTTGTTTTATGGTTTTAAATTCTTTAATGATATCCTCAATAGCGGTAACAAATTCAGGAAATTCCTGCACCAAATGCAAGTAACCTCCCAGACCAATACGATCAATTGGTTCGCGCAACAGCCCTCTGCGAATATTCGCCCAAAATTTTAAGGCATCAAGCGCCGGATTACCACCTTCCATAAAGGTTGGTTCACCGTTTAACCCTGTTGGGAACAGGTAGGGATGTAAACGCAATTCTTTTGTTTCAACACCTTTAACTCCCGCACATAAACGGGCTTCAAAAGCATTAAATACACATTTAATCAGGCCGTCGAAAGTCAGTTCTTTAAAACGATCTCCGTAAGGTTCTGTTCCTACCCAGTGATCGTCGTAAAACATATAAGCGACTTTTCCTGCATCGTGCACCAGGTCGATACATTTACGACCAAAACTCACCACAAAATCGTTAATAAAATCCATCCAGTCCCACAATTTCTGAGATGGAACATTGTGGCTCGAACAATAGGCTCCTTTATTTACAAAATCCTCGCTGCACATTTCGTAGCCTTTTGCTTTGGCAAACAGTTCCATGGAGCGCGGGCTTACCGTCATTTCGTATGATCCCCAATCACCGTATCGGAATTTCTGTACTGAAGGATCGCCCCAAAACCATGCAAAATTATAAAACAGTGAAGTAAAACGTACGATTTTTGTTTTCTGATGTTCATCGAGCCACTTTTTCAGATAGCTTAAAATAAACTCCTGGTTTTCGGGATAAATCGGATCGATAGGCATTTGATGTTCCCTGTCGCCCCAATCGTTTGTAATATGGTTATACATCGATATACCTTCCCAAATCCGGTAAGCCAGAAAGTTAACCGTGTATTTGTGCCATTTGGTAGCTTTTTTTATAATTACAGTACCTTTTTCTGCATTAAAATCCCAGTCCTTTTTATCCACTTCTGTACCGGATGTCCGGTCGAATACCTGCCACCATTTTTTAGGATTGTCGTTAAAATTCACTTTCATTTGTTCCCTGAAAAAACCATCCAAGAGATCAATCTCTATGGCGCTGCCATCTGCAACAACCGGATCGCTCATCAGGTAGTTTTGCTGCAGTTTATCGGTGTTTGCCTTGGCCCATTCATTGTCGGCCCTAATAAGGCATATTGTTGAATATATATTGTATTTATCACCGGCAATCAATTTGTCCGATAGCACTGTTCCATCGCTGTCGCGTATTGCATCTGCGCCCCACTTTTTAGCCAGTTCAAGTGTTAAATCTTCGTATCCGGCTTCTCCCGGTAATGTAAAATCTCCTTTTGTAATCATATTTTTAAAATCGTTTATTCTGATTTTTTCCGTTCATTCAAATCCAGTTCAATAGTCTCCAGTAATTTTTCGTTTATGGGGTAAAAGAATAACAGCACACCGCAAATAAGAATAAATGCTGCCGGAATGATACTAAACAGCAACTTTATACCACCAACGATATCCGGTGTAATCTCAACGCCTTTTTCGTATCCGTACATTCCTAAAATATACAGGCCAAGAAAGCCTCCTACAGCAACCCCCAGTTTAATGGCAAACATGATACCGGCAGTTACCAATCCCGTTGCCCTTTGCTTGAATTTCCATTCGTGGTAATCAGCCACATCGGCAAACATGGCAAACAAAAACACGGGTAATGCTCCGGCAAACACAGCCCAAACCGTATTTACGATACACAGCACCATAAAATCGTCTTGCGGTAACCAGAAAAACACAGCATTGCTAATTGCCAGACCTACGGTTATAACAATTAGTACATACTTTCTGTCGAAATATTTTTTTAGAGGAGTACAAAGCAATACACCTGCAATCATTCCAAAAGTTACCACGGTTAAGAAGGTTGTTGTCTGATCAAAATCGAGGTTAAATGTACCCATTGTGAAACTCCAGAGTACATTGCTGCCTTCGCCATTTACGTAATCGAAATAATAGGCTACCATTCCGTTACGAATCATATTGTGAATCAACCAAAAGATACAGGCAATAAAGATTATCAGCCATGGCCGGTTTTTAGATACATTCTTTAAATCATCAATAAAACTTGTTTTTTGTTCTTTTGGAGGTGCCACCCGTTCGCGTGTTGTAAGAAAAGTTATTACCAGTAAAACGATCGACAAAGCGCCAAATATTCCCATGGTCATTTGATAACCTAAAATCTGGCTGTAACCTAAGTCGGGGTTAAATCCCGGGTGTGAAGGATTATTACCAAGAAGTTTAGCCAATGGCAAAGTAAAGGTAGTAATCAGCAACTGCCCGATAAACGCAAAGAAAAAGCGGTATTGCGATAATGTTGTGCGTTCTTTGGGATTAGGTGTAATTACCGCCATCATCGAAGAATACGGAATATTAATTGCCGTATATGCCATAGTAGCCAGAATGTAGCTAACATAGGCATAAACAATTTTCATGTTTTGGCTCCAGTCAGGGGTGATAAACATGGCAAAAGATAATACCCCGAATGGGATTGCCATCCATAACAGATAAGGCCTGAATTTCCCCCAACGCGTATTGGTACGATCAGCAATCATTCCCATCATTGGATCGGTAAACATGTCCCACAAACGGGTAATCAGAAACATAAATGCAGCCACTTTTGCATCAATACCAAACACATCGGTATAGAAAATCATTAAAAAGAAATTCCATGCCTGGTAAAGAATGTTTGACGCAGTATCGCCTAATCCAAATCCCACTTTCTCCCAAACGGGCAATTTCATGGTAAGTGGATTCGAATTATTTTGTGAAGCGCCCTTTACTTTGTCGGTAGTTGTACTCATCGGTTTTATTGCTTATTAAGTTTAAAGTTTGATTTCATCAACTTGATCCAGTTGCTGTTTTTCGAGATTATTAACTCGTTCGATGGAAAAATCTGCAACGTTTTTTAACCAAAACACAGGCACATCTTGCTTTACTTCTGCTTTAATATTGAAGAAATCAGCACCTTTTACATCATCAAGGATAAAAACCGGTCGTCCGTCAGGTTGATCAAATTCGAAGTTGATGTTATTCATTTGGATATTTTTAGCATGTCGGATAAAAAAACCATAAGCCGGAATATCTCCAAACTCTTTAGGATCGGGATAAGCATCTTCCAATTCCGGGACCTGCACATTGGCCTGGCTTTCAGGCGCACCACCCTCTATTTTTATCCAAATATTTGAAAATACAATGTCTTCCACATCGTGCCCCGGAATTCCCATCAACAATGAACCATAGCGCGTATTTGAAGCGGTAACCACTACATTATCTATAAGAACTCTTCTAAACGTTCCTATTTCCAAATCATCCGGCCCACGCATTCTTCTACCCAGGCGAAAGAAAAACGGAGAATTAAGAATATCTTTCATTACGATATTCGATACGGTAATATCCTCCAAAATAGCACCATCAACCGTTTCAAATGCCAATCCACGGCAATGCTCAAACGTGCAATTCGAGATTGTGATATTTCGAAAGGCACCATTTGATTCGGTTCCAAATTTTATGCGACCGGTAACAGTACCTTTATCGGGTGCAGCTTCCTGCGTTTTCTGGTAGGTTCCGTCCAGAAATGTCCCTTCGTCGAAACCCATTACTGCGCAGTTGGTAATCGTAATATTTTCGGTTGGTGCCGCATAACCCAGTGCATAAGAACTTTTCAGAACAAGCGCATCGTCGTTTGGTGTGTTTAAACTGCAGTTCGAGATGCGGACGTGACGACAACAGTCAATATCAATTGCATCACGGTTGGTATCAATTTTTAAATTATCGATGGTTAGGTTATCAACACCGGTTGCAATAATTGCAAAATGACCACCATGCAAAACCGTAAAGTCGCGTAATATTACATTCGTGCAAAGTTTTAAACTTATTGATTTGTTTCCGAGTCCGGGTGTTGGATTTCCCCATTTTTGGAGTCCTTTTCCATAAATCATTCCGGTTCCGGTTATGGAAATATTCTCGAGGTTTTCGCCCCAGATTAAACTGTTGTGAAAGTGGCTATGTCCAAAGTCCTGGTATTCCAGATCTCCCCATTTATTGGGTTCCGGCGCATCATACTGCCCATCATGCTCATTCATATTTGCTGCAACAATGGTTGCACCGGGTCCAATATGTAAATTAATATTGCTCTTTAAACGAATTGAAAAACTCAGGTATTCGCCTGCCGGGAACAAAACGGTGCCACCTCCATTTTCGGTAGCTGCATTTATCGCCGCATTTATCGCTTCGGTTTCTAAATGGATTCCATCACCTACGGCTCCGTAATCTTTAACGTTGTAAGTACCGTTTACATCTGCAGCCTGAATATTTTGGAAACAAAAGATAGTTAAAAGTAAAAATGAAAGTCGTAGTGAAAGATCGTTCATAGTTTTTATAAATTAATTGGTCTTTTTAAACATCACCTATTAAAAGGGATAAATATAAAATTTTAAGTTTCAACCCTGTAAATTGCGTGTAAGGATTTAACATTTCTTACCTTATTCTGGTTATTAAAACACTACCTATTTCCAACAGCCTCTTCAATAGTAACCGGCCCTAATAATCCTGAAGGTTCAGGTTCAATCTCATCCAATGGCCAGCCCCGGTAATCATGTTTCAGCCTGATATTGGTTGATGTATATTGCTTTTTATCCGGATATGTTTGATCACCCGCCACACGGTTGTACCATGAGTTCACCACTTCTATTTCAAGGTTATTTTGCCCTTTTTGAAGTTCATTACTTACTTCAACCCTAAAAGGTGATGTCCAGAAAATTCCTTTGTCGTTGCCATTTATTTTAACTTTGGCAATGCCAACATCTTTAACATTTCCCAACTGAAGGAAGTACTGCTTTCCGGCTTCGGGCACGAAATCTAATTCGAACGATTTATTGTAAACCGCAGTTCCTGAATAATACTTAACTCCTTCATTCTTGTGTTGCGTCCAATCCATTAACTCTGGAAAAGTTACCGTAGCAGGACCTCCCCATTTAGTATCAAAATTAACAGTCCATTCGCCGGTAATTTCAGTAATTGTTTCGTAGTCGCTGAAATTTCGTGATGCTTCGCCTTGTTTATTTTCTGAAATTTTTCCGCTAAAAACAACCAGCACCGAACCGTAAGGCTCAAAAGTAAGCGGAACAGTTGTTAAACCATCATTCTGTTCAAATGCCTTTGCTTGCTGTATTTCTCCGCTTAGTGGGTTCCATAACTCAGGTTGTTTGCCCGTAACCCGGAAGCTACAATCTATTTTTTGCCGTTCTGTAGTTTGATTGGAAACGAAATAAACATCGTTTGTTCCAATGGTATAATGAATAAAATCAAAGTCTGTCTTGCTGTTGTTTCCCACTACTTCAAAATCAGCAGAATTTTCAGTCAACAGATATTCGCGTGCCGAAACACCCCACACAACTTTACCGTTACCATATAATTTTTCACCTATGCCGGTACTTGCGTCGCCCCATATTTTATCGGCCAACCGGCGAAATTCTTTTTGACCGGCTGCTCCGCCAACCCTGCTCACAAATTTTTCGGGCTTATCCCCTATCACAGTAGCTCCTTGCTGCAATAGTTCATCCAGTTTCTCCAGTACTTTCATCGATAAAACTTTATGATCGGGAAGCACCAGGACTTTGTACTCAACTCCGCCCGGCACTGCAATTCTACCATCCTTAACCTCCAGTTGCATAAAAATGGTTTCATCAGTAACATCGTAATCAAAACCGGGCATTACACCTGCCGGATCGGAATGTTTATACGGAAAAACATTGGGAACATGATCGCCGTAATAATACAATACATCAGCTATAAACTTTCCTTCCTGAACAACCGATTGAATCCGGTGCATATAATCGATAAACGGCGATGAATAATTCCACCAGGTAACCTGCGGATTTACATGTGTACCGGCAAAATATTCTTGCCCCGGCAATCCCATTTCGGGAGGAGAACACGTAAAGGTGTGAAAATAAGTACGGTTTAGTCCGGCGCAAATCTCGTGGTCGAAAGCCGATTTCTGGTCGTGCCACAACTCATCGTTCCAATGCGGGCCAATGGTAGTAAACGATTCGGCTCCAACGATTTTTATTCCATATATGTGAGCTGCAGACGAAGCCTGTTTCAGAAAGAATCGGTTTTCATCGCGCGGGCGGTGTGGAGAAGGTGACCAAAACTCACTCATCACGATATCGTTAAAACCGTAGTTTTTAATCCCATCCAAAGGTCCGGCATGTGGCCCGGCTGATTCAGGTTGAACGCCCATGTTGTATTTATGAGCATATTCCTGGAAGTAGGCATAATGATTTTGGGCAACCAGCTCCCCCAGTGTTTTTCTGAAATCAGAAAGGAAAGCGTTTGTTGTCTCCACGTCGTCAACAATATAACCGGCGGCAATGGGCAAATAATCCATCAGGTCGTATCCCCTGTACTGCATAAATTCTTCACTGAATTTATCGGTCCAGTTCATCCCGCCACATTCCCAGCTATCGGTTTCCATAAATTTTAAAGTTGTTCCGATATGTTCTCCCGCAGCTGTAAAAATCGGCTCCACCACATCATTCCAGTAAAAATCGAACGCATCTTTACTCATGTAATCCAGCACATTGCCCTGCCAGTCGCCACTCGATGTGGAAACGTGAGCATCGGTACAAGTATACCCCAAACGTACAATGCTCCAATTACCTTCAGGCACCTGCCAGGTTAAATTTCCATCGGCATCCATCCGGGAAGTCAGGTTAATAATATCTTCTTTATTAATGATGTAGGTAGATTCTGCTTCCGCGTTTTTATCAACATTTGTATTTTCCAATAAAAAGCGTGTATCAGGAGCTGAACCTCCAAGTTCGTGATACCCCAGTTTGTAATCCAAATCTGTGATTATTTCTTGTGTTTTTTGTTCATCACTAACCGGAAATGCCAAAACTGCAATATCCTTATAAAAATCCTCCCGGGATTTTGGTTGTGGCAGTTTTTCATTCATCAGTTTATTTCCTGAAACAACTAATTCGGAATAGGTAATTTGTTTGGCGGCGTATTCCGGAGCAACACGTGGCCCTCCCAGATTCCAGCCACTCTGGATGTTAAAACCCATGACTAGCCCCAGTCGTTTGGCCTCATCAAGGGCAAAAACAAAAAGTTCGTTCCATTCGTCAGAACCATACAACGGACCAGCAGGAATATCCTCATTCCCTCTTTGGTTGTGCCCTCCTGCGTCAAAAATCATAGCGCCCTGGAAATTCTTTGATTTCATGGCTTCCAAATCACGTGTTATGGCTTCTTTGGTAACATTTCCATTCAACCACCACCACCAGCAGTTCACACCACTTAATGTTTTGGGTTCGTGAAAGTTGGATTTTATATCATGAAAAGTATCGTTTAAAAGAAGCGCTTCGTCTGTTTTCTTTTCGCAACTTGCAATAAATAATGCAGCCAAAGCCGCAAGAAAATACCAGATTACTGTTTTTTTCATTCTGCTTTTGAATAAGTTTTAAGCCAGAGTACAATCCTAACTTAGGATTGATTATTCCTGCTAGATGCTAAAACTAGTTCATATTCTTTAGATTCTAAAATTGCACAGCGGAAATGCAATTAACAACTTGTTCTATTTCTTAGAAAATCCCTTCTTTTTTTTAAGCTTGCAAGCAATAACCGGATAAAAGAAAAGGAGGCAATAAATTACCTCCTTTTTTGGTTTATAGCTACTTAAACTATGCTATTATATTCAAGCACTAATTAATTTAACTCAGCATCAACGATTAACATTAAGCTGATTATTATTCAACACCAAATTTGTAAATACAAATCGAGTAGTATTCATCACCCGGATTAACAATAACACTTGGGAAATTTTCTTTATTCGGACTATCAGGGAAATGTTGTGTCTCCATACAAAATGCAGCCCTGTGACCAATATTAATATCGTATTTACCGGCAACTCTTCCATTCAGGAAGTTACCTCCATAAAACTGAATACCTGGTTCATTGGTATAAATTTCCATGGTTCTTCCTGATACAGGATCAACAACTTTTGCAGCCAGATCATTAACATTGTCGGTATTTAGAACCCAGTTGTGATCGTATCCGTTTCCATATTCTATTTGCTGGTCTTCAGCATCAACACGGTCGCCGATAGCTGTTGGTGTGGTAAAATCAAAAGGAGTTCCGGCAACCGGTGCCAATTCTCCGGTAGGAATTAATCCACCATCAACAGGAGTATATTTATCAGCGTTTATGTACATCAAATGATCGTTAATAGAACTACGTCCACCATCTTTCAAATTGAAATAAGTATGGTTGGTAAGGTTCAGAATGGTTTTTTTATCAGTAGAGGCAAAATATTCAATCTTCAGTTCGTTATCAGCTGTTAACTGGTATTTTACTTTTACATCAACTGTTCCAGGATAACCACTATCCATATCAGGAGAAACAAGCGTAAATACAATTTCTGATTCGCTTTGACTTTCTACATCCCAGATTTGGCGGTTAAAGCCGTTGCCGCCACCGTGCAAGTGATTATTTCCATCGTTCTTATTCAACTGATACTCAACTCCATCAATTGAAAATACGCCATTACCAATTCGGTTTCCGTAACGGCCAATTATTGCTCCATAGAAGTTTTCGGTTTTTTCTACAAAATCCTGACCTGTTCCATAACCTACAATTACATCTCCCATTTCACCATTTTTATCGGGAGTAAACAATGTCACTACCCTGGCTCCGAAGTTGGTTAACTGACACACCAAACCGTTGTCGTTCTTTAATGTGTAAAGCTCAATTGTTTTACCTTCGTAGTCGGCAGAAAAAGCGTCGCCGGAAAGACCAAGAGGTGCTTTCTCTGGTTGTGAACATCCAAACATCATTAACATTAGAGTTAAAATTCCTAGATACTTCATTCGTTTATGTTTTTTATCGTTTTAAATGGTTTTCCATGAAACTTGCACCAATCTTTAAAATTTTCTTTTTGAAAACACTCCCGGATTCATGCCCGTTTCATGGAATTAATATGAATAAATCTTAAAGATCAAATTCAATAAACTTACCGAGCTTATGGTATTTCTCGTAAAGCTCTTTGTATTTCTCAACATTTTCAGGAATTGGATGATATTCCATTTCGAAACCGCCACCCATTTTTTTCTGTGCTTCGCCAAGGTTTTCGTATACACCGGCTGCTACCGATGCTGCCATTGCGGTACCCAATGCACAAGCCTGCTCAGAGCGGGCTACTTTAATTGGCATATCCAGTACGTCGGCAACAATTTGCATAACCAGTTTCGATTTTTTAGCCACACCACCCAGTGCAATTACACCGTCGATACGAACACCTTCAGAGATAAACCTGTCGTTAATGGCTTTTGATCCAAACGCGGTCGCTTCAACCAATGCTCTGAAAATACGTGGCGCATCCGATCCCAGATTCAAACCAATAATTGCTCCTTTTAATGCCTGGTTAGCATCGGGAGTACGGCGACCATTCATCCAGTCTAATGCTACAATACCACTTTCGGCAATCGGTATTTTTTCAGCTTCCTGGCTCAATTTTGCAATAATCTTTCCAGAAGTTTCTTCGATCAATTTTTGCTTGGTAGCCTCATCAATCAAGTCAGAATCTGCCAGAATATTTTTTAACGGCCAGTCGAGTAAACGACGGAACCAGGCATAAATATCGCCAAATGCCGATTGTCCTGCTTCCAGTCCCAACATTCCCGGAACAATCGATCCGTCAACCTGACCACAAATTCCGTTAACCAGCTTATCTCCAACTTCTTCAAGCGGGGCAATCAACATATCGCAAGTTGATGTTCCCATAACTTTAGACAAGTGATAAGGCTCAATTTGTGCACCTACAGCTCCGAGGTGAGCATCAAAAGCTCCTACTCCAATAACTACATCTGTTGAAAGTCCGAGTTTTTTTGCCCATTCTTCATTTAACTTTCCTGCTGATACATCGCAGGTATATGTTTCTTTAAACAGACGATCTTTTAATCCACTCAACATCGGGTCTAGATCAGTCAAAAATTCTTCTGACGGCAAACCGCCGAATGCTTCATGCCACATTGCTTTATGACCTGCAGCACAACGACTTCGTTTTAAAGTTTTCGGATTTGTATCTCCGGTAAGTATGGCAGGAATCCAGTCGCAATGTTCTACCCACGAGTAAGCTGCACGGTAAACACCGGCATCTTCGCGTATAACATGCAGAACTTTAGCCCAAAACCATTCTGACGAATAAATTCCACCTTCATATTTCGTAAAATCAATGCTCGATTTTTTGGCCAGTTTATTAATTTCGTCTGCTTCTTTTACAGCAGTATGGTCTTTCCACAGCACAAACATGGCGTTCGGATTCTCTTCAAATCCCGGAGTTAAAGCCAGTGGTGTACCTTTTTCATCAACAGCAACGGGAGTTGATCCGGTTGTATCAACTGAAATACCAACAACATTCTCGGCAACACCAGCAGGAGCTTGTTTTAAAGCTTCAACAATGGTGTATTCCAAACCCTCTAAATAATCTAAAGGATGCTGACGAAACTGGTTGTTAGGCGCATCACAATATTCTCCTTTTTTCCAACGCGGGTATTCAAACACAACGCTTGCAATCTCCTCGCCGGTTTCTACATTTACGATTAAAGATCGAACCGAATCTGATCCATAATCCAATCCTATTGTATATTTTGACATTTTTTTTAATTTTTTTAAGAACAACACCGGAGTACAGACTCTTCTCCAATATTTTCTTCGTTATTCTCTTTTTTTTCTTGAATATCCAGCTCTGTACTGGTTATTCGCGTCTTCGAACAATCTCTATTGTCCGTAGTAGGCATTTTTACCGTGCTTGCGCAGGTAATGTTTATCCAGTAAAAACTGATCGATTTCAGCTCCCGGATTTAACTGAAGTGCGGTATGTGCCATTTTTGCCACTTCTTCCATAACTTTTGCATTATGCACGGCGTTGGCAGCACTTGTACCCCACGAGAACGGACCGTGGTTATTTACCACAACACCAGGTATCGCTACCGGATCCAATCCTTTAAACGTTTCTACAATTACATTGCCGGTTTCAACCTCGTAAGCGGTTTTAACTTCCTCTTCATTAAGCTTACGTGTACAAGGTATGGCACCATAGAAATAGTCGGCATGGGTAGTTCCCAAAGCCGGAATACTTCTGCCGGCTTGCGCCCAACTGGTTGCCCATGCTGAATGAGTATGAACAACTCCGGAAATCCCCTCAAAAGCTTTGTATAACACAAGGTGTGTTGCCGTGTCGCTTGATGGTTTCAGGTTTCCCTCAACCACATTTCCTTCCATATCAACAACCACCATATCACTGGCTTTCATATCCTCGTACGATACTCCGCTTGGTTTAATTACTACAAGACCCTTTTCCCGGTCGATGGCACTAACGTTTCCCCAGGTAAAAATTACCAGATCAAGTTCCACCAATTCCAGGTTAGCCTTAAAAACCTCTTCTTTTAATTGTTCAAACATATTTATAAATTTTAACAAGAGTAAAATGCAGAAAGCACATTTGCCTTCCGCATTTTATAATAAACTTTTTCTACCAGAAATAGATATAGAATGCAGTTGTAAGACCAAGTATAATAACTGTATGAATTACATCCCAATGGTTCCAACTTGCACGTGTCGCAGCTTTTTCTTCAGCTGTTGATGTTCCAAATACCAAACCTTGAATTTTTTCTTGACTCGGTGCTTCGGTAAATAAACTCACGACTATTACTACAATTATACATACAAGCAACATCCAACCACAGAAGAACAACCAGTTTAAATCGTAGAATACGCTTTTAAACAGGTTATCAGCAGCGCCCTGAACATTCTCGTAATAAACCCTGGCTCCCAGTCGGGTAATACCAATGATAAAACCAGACATCAGACCCCAGTATCCACCTTTTGCAGAGGCACGTTTCCAGGTGATACCCAACAAGAATGCTGCGGCAATACCCGGAGCCAGAACAGATTGTACGTCTTGTAAATATTCATAAAGAACGTTTCCGATACTACGCATAATTGGTATCCATAAAATACCCAAAATTACGATAACTA
Source organism: Draconibacterium sp. (assembly GCA_035635015.1). Taxonomy (GTDB): domain Bacteria; phylum Bacteroidota; class Bacteroidia; order Bacteroidales; family Prolixibacteraceae; genus Draconibacterium. Next base: position 13,367 of record DASQBW010000686.1, read on the forward strand.
CGGTTGCAACCTGACCAATCTTAACAAGCTTTTTCTCAGGAGTTTCCGGTTTGAATCGTTTATAGAAATCGATTGTAAACAACATAGCCGACGAGTTAAACAGCGAAGCCAGCGAGCTCATCAGTGCAGCAAGAATACCGCATACTACCAATCCTTTAATACCCGCGGGCAGCAACTGTGCCACCAGCGATGGGAAAGCAGCATCAGCACTTGGCAACACATACTCTTCTCCGTTTAAAATAATTCCTCCTTTGGCACTCATTGCATAAGCAATCATACCAGGAATAAGGAAAAGGAATACAGGCAATAATTTCAAGTATGCACCAAAGATTGTACCTCTACGGGCATGTGTTTCGTTTTTACCGGAAAGCACCCTTTGCACAATAAACTGGTCGGTACACCAATACCAGAAACCAATGATACTGGAGCCGATTAAAGCACCAAGCCATGGGAAATCTGCATCGCGGTTATCCCTGATCAGGTTGACCATACTATCGCCATATTCGTTTACTTTAGTAGCACCGGCAATTTCCAATACCTGATCC
>DASQBW010000687.1:0-2922 GCA_035635015.1 Draconibacterium sp.
TAAAATGAAAAAAACTATTATTCTTCTAGCCTTGGTACTCAGTTTTTCTGCGGCATTTGCACAGAAAGGAAAGGTTACCAGTGCTCAGAATTTTAAAGACACAGGAAAGTTAGATGAGGCCGTGGAAACAATTGAAAATACAATTGATCCGGCGAATGATAAGGCTGAAAAAACAATACCATGGCCAAAAACATGGGAAGTTAGAGGTGAAATTTACCAGGCAGTTTTTAAAAGTCAAGATGAAAGTGTTAAAGCACTTAGTGACGATCCGCTTACTGTTGCTCTCGAATCTTATAAAAAGGCAATAGAGCTTGATGAAAGCGATAAATTTAGTAAAAGTGTTAAAATAAAATTAACACTGCTAATTAATGATTTAGCAGATCAAGCCGTTGAGGCATTTAATACTGATGATTATAAAACAGCACTAAAATCATTCGAGCAGATACTTGAGATAGAGGATATGCCGCTGATAAAAGAAGACAGCCCGGAAGCAGTTGATACTATTATTATATTTAATGCAGGATTGGCGGCGTACAACTTAGAGGATTATGAAACAGCAATAAAATTTTATAAGGAGGCAGCTAAACATGGTTTTAATGCCGGACGTACTTATGTCTTAATTGCTGATTCGTATCTTCAGATGCAGGATACTGCACAAGCATTAAATAGTGTGCAGGAAGGATTTGAAAAATATCCTGATGATAACGGTGTGCTTACCAATATGATTGATTTGTACATGAAAACCGGTAAGAATGAAGAGGCAGCGGAATACCTTGATTTGGCGATTGAACAAGATCCCCAAAACGTAACATATTATTCTGCAAAAGGCCGTTTATTTGAAACATTTGGACAGGAACAAGATGCTATTAATACTTATGAAAAGGCGATAGAGGTTGATCCCAACCACTTCATTTCGAATTTCAATTTAGGCGTATTGTATTATAATAAGGGAGTTGATCAATATAAAAGCGCAGGTGATATTCCTCCAACTGAAAATGAAAAGTATCAGGCTGCATTAGATAGTGCTGACGAATGGTTTGCAAAATCATTACCGTACATGGAAAAGTGTTATGAAATTGATCCTTCTGAGCCAGCGGTATTGGAGTCACTAAAGAACTTATACTATCGATTAAAAGATATGGATAAGTATAACGAAGTATTAGAATTACTTGGAGAGTAAAGTATAGATAGAAAGGAGGGTTCTAACTCTCCTTTTCTTATTATATATTAATTTACATAATATCAATTATAGGACAAACGTATTTATATTATATTTTGGAATACTCGGCATAATACGTCTAGCTCTGCTGGTTTGCATAAAATCAAATATATTGCTTGCAAAGTCATATATCGACTCGGATTTTATGTAAAAGTTTATACAGTGCTTCTTTACAAAAGTTTTCCCTATAATTCAATATTATGTCTGTGTTCGTTCCTCACTTGCCTTCGCTTATTGCCGCTCAAGTAAATAGAACGCACCAGGCCTGCGCCCTGAGAATGTGCTTCTTTGAATTTCCTTACAGTAAAAAACAAAATATGCGATTCTCAGCGACTTAAATTATTAATAGTACCAATAATGACTTTTCTAATAATCCGGCACTATTTTGCCACCAGTCAAACACCTGGTGATTTTGCTCAACAGTTTAGTTATATTCACATTGTAAACCATCCAAATAACTGTGATAATATACCTCCTGAATATTTTTAATGGACTTTGCGATTTACAAGTCAGTTGTGCTTAATTGTATGTCAAAAATTTGCTATTCCTATATTTTTATCATAATTATATATAGATAAATATAATAAGAGTATTTATACATTTTTCACAGACAAGATTATACAAAAAAAGCCGGTTTTTAACCGGCTTATACTTTAAATATACTTAATACTCTATTCGTCATCATCCATTTCGTCAATCACCCTTATTTTCTCCTTAAGGTGCTCTATTTTTTGCTTGGTGACTTCAATCTTTTTCCTTACATCTTCGATTAACGATTCTGCATTTTTTGATTCAGCAAAGAATCCGATATTATTATCGAGAAGCACTAGATCATTTTCCAGTTGTTTCATCTTATGCATGTATTTTTCACGTTCCATACGCATTTTGCTTTGTCCACGCATAGACTCTGAAAATGACGACATTTTATTTCTGAATTTCAACAAATTACGGCGTCCTTCATCTAATTTCAGCTCGTCAAAACTCTTATTAATTGCTTCCCTGAATTGATCTTTTACAATATCTTTTTTCTTAAAAGGCACATGCCCTATCTCGGTCCATCTACGCTGAAATTCTTTCAATGATTCAAGATTCTTGTCTACATCTTCAACTGGTTTAAAATTCTGCACCTCTTTAATCAGCTCTTCCTTCAGTTTAAGATTTTCAACTTGCTCTGAATCCATTCCCGAAAAATGTTCCGACTTTTTATCGAAGAAGTAGTCACATGCTGCCCTGAAACGCTTCCACAATGCATCAGAATGTTTACGTGGGACAGGGCCAATTTCTTTCCACTTTTTTTGAATATTAATAAAATCCTGGGTTGTTTTTTTCCAGTCGGAACCGTCTTTTAGCGATTCTGCCTGCACACACAAATCTGTTTTTAATTGTAGGTTATTTTGTTGAAACTCCTTGTTTTTTGCATAGAATGCTCTTTTGGCATCAAAAAATGCATCGCATGCTGTGCGAAAGCGTTCGTATATTTTATTGTTATCTTTTCTGGGAGCAAAACCAATTGTACGCCATACCTTCTGCAGTTCAATCAGATCTTTTGATTTGGCATCCCAATCTTTATGATTGGTGATTTCGTCATTAAGAATTTCCTCCACTTTTTCGCACAACGCTGTTTTTGCTTCCAGGTTTTTTTTCTGCTCGATTTTGCGATTTTCAAAAAATTCCTGGTGCTTTTTATTGATTTTGGTTGTTGT
>DASQBW010000688.1:0-2824 GCA_035635015.1 Draconibacterium sp.
GTAAATATCCCCGACGGCAAATTTTGCCCCGCTTTTTTCTCTTGTTAGTTCTACAAGCTTTTTATTTTCCTGTAAAGCAATTACAATTTCGGATGGAGTTACATCAATTATTAAATCGCTACTCACAACCTTTTAATCATCTACTTCTTTTGGTTAATACTATTGTTTATAACAGATTAAACCTAAAGCAAAAAAATGCTTTAGGTTTAATCTGTTACTATAAGAAATTAGTTTACTAATATCCTATTTTTTCTTTTTGTGCCTGTTTTTACGCAATCTTTTTTTGCGCTTATGAGTGGCCATCTTGTGTCTCTTCCTTTTTTTACCGCTTGGCATAACTCTATTATTTTACTTGATTTTTAACTTCTGATACAAATGTTTTCGCTGGTTTAAACGAAGGAATATTGTGAGCAGGAATGATAATGGTTGTATTTTTAGAAATATTACGTGCAGTTTTTTCTGCTCTTTTCTTCACAACAAAACTACCAAAACCTCTTAGGTAAACATTTTTACCATCAACCAATGAATCTTTTACTGTTTCCATAAAAGCTTCAACTGTTTTTTGAACAGTTACCTTTTCAATTCCCGTTTCTTTCGAAATTTCATTTACAATATCTGCCTTAGTCATCTCTTAAAATATTTAATTTTCAATACATTAATCGTTTTTATTCGAGTTTGCAAAAATAAAAAATATTATAAAACCCGAAAGCATTTCAAATAATTTATTTTTGTTTTTCTTTAAGATTTTTAACCAGTTAGCGTAATTATGGATTTTTTTCTGGCAAACATTTATCATTGGTACACAAAAAACAAGCGAGATTTGCCCTGGCGAAACACCAAAGATCCTTACAAAATATGGCTGTCAGAGATCATTCTTCAACAAACACGTGTAGACCAGGGTATTCAATATTACCAACGTTTTACGGAAAACTATCCAACAGTCAAAGACCTTGCAGAAGCGCCGGAAGATGAGGTATTAAAATGTTGGCAGGGACTGGGCTATTATTCCAGGGCACGTAACCTGCATGCATCTGCAAAAATAATTACCTCGGAGTATTCCGGTATATTCCCAAAAGATTATAAAAGCATTATCGCGCTAAAAGGAGTTGGGCCATACACCGCTGCTGCTATTGCCTCTATTGCATTCAACCTTCCCTATCCTGCTATCGACGGAAACATCTACCGCGTACTATCGAGGTATTTTGGCATTTCCACTCCCATCGACTCAACAAAAGGGAAGAATGAATTTCAGGAATTGGCTAAAGAACTGCTTTCAGAGAATGATCCGGGAATGCACAACCAGGCCTTAATGGAGTTTGGGGCATTAAAATGTATTCCCAAATCGCCACAGTGTGCAAAGTGCCCTGTTGCCGAATCATGTTATGCCTTTAGAAAGAATTTGGTCAGTCAGTTTCCTGTGAAAGAAAAAAAGACCAAACAGCGCCACCGCTTTTTTTTCTATTATTTATACGATATGGGTGATTCTGTCTTACTGGAAAAAAGATCGGGCGAAGATATCTGGAAGGGGCTCTATCAACTTCCGCTAATTGAACAGGAAAAAGCGCAAACCGATGAAGCCCTGTTGAAACTTCCCCCACCTGTAAAAATCGCATCGGGTAATATTATCCGAATATCAGCACAAAAAAAACACATTTTAAGCCACCAGGTTATCTATTCGAAACTGATATGCCTTGAAGTTAAAACCGATGTTAATATTCCTTTACCACTATTTAAGGTAAATAAAAAAGATATTTCTAAATTTGCTGTACCCCGACTGGTTGAACACTTTTTAAACGATGCCGGTTTGGGTATATAAATATTAAACAGGTGAATTATTACAGGATTGTTTTGATCTGAAAATGTTAACCATATAAATTTAAAACTATGTCAGTAAATAAAGTTATTCTTGTCGGAAATGTTGGGAAAGACCCTGAAGTTCGTCACCTTGACACAGGTGTTGCTGTAGCCAATTTCCCTTTGGCAACATCAGAAAGTTACAACTCAAAAAGTGGAGAACGTGTAACCACTACCGAATGGCACAATATTGTATTGTGGCGTGGTTTGGCCGAAGTGGCTGAAAAATACGTAACAAAAGGGCGCCAGTTATACATTGAAGGACGGATAAGAACCCGCTCGTACGACGATAAAGACGGCAACAAACGTTATATTACAGAAATCTACGGCGACCAGATGCAAATGTTGGGCACCCGTGCCGACAATCAAAATTCGCCTGATCAAAACATTGCCGGACAAAGTAATCAAAGCAGTCAGAAAATCACAGAACCGGACATTGAAGAGCCGGAAGGTGATGAGGACCTTCCTTTCTAATCTAAATTTTTAAGTTTGGAAACTGAACCGTTTTTAAATTCCGCATTGGCGGGATCCTGGCAAATTCAACTACACCCTATAAATCTTGGAATAATATTTTCCATTGTAATTGTATTGCTTCTATTGTTGAGCTCTGCATTAATTAGTGGTTCTGAAGTCGCTTATTTCTCGCTTACCGCAAGCGAAAAACAAAAATTGACGAAAAAAGGGAAGACGAACAAACACGTATTGCAGAATCTGGCAAACCCGGAAAAACTGCTGGCAACAATACTGGTGGCCAACAATTTTATCAATGTGGGCATTGTTATACTTACTGCCTATATTTCAAATAATCTCATATCATTTGTAAACGCTCCAACCCTGGAATTTATATTTCAGGTGGTATTAATTACTTTCTTCCTTTTACTCTTTGGTGAGATTTTTCCAAAGGTTTATGCCACCCATTTCGCTTTGCGTTTTGCAAAATTCATGGCTCTTCCGCTGCATACTTTAGAAC
>DASQBW010000689.1:0-2754 GCA_035635015.1 Draconibacterium sp.
ATTCGGTTCAATGGCAGCAGCTTTCATTTTTTCTTTCAAGACCGCTGAAAACTCGTCTATTTTTAAAGTCGGGGCCTTAGGGTAACGTTTTGCACGTTTTTGCAAACGTTCTACTGTAAGAAAACGATTTCCTGTAAGTAAAATTCCACCGGCACATCCCTGGTGGCACGATTTCAATTCCAAAAAGTCGATAACAGGAACTTCATCATTTTCCATCCGCTCAAGGATCTTAACCACATTGTGAATGCCATCAACAGCCATCGAATTTCGTTTGAAATGACGTGCCTCGCCACGGGGCAAACTCCATACAATTCCATCATGTGTAAGGTTTTTTCTCAAAGCAGATGTATCCTCTTTTTCTTCCTTATCAATCACTTTAAGAATGTGATTGTACATGTCGTTCATATTTATCAGACCATCCACAATCGATTCTTTTTCTCCCAACGGTCGTTTAACAGCCGCCATTTTAGCCGAACACGGCGAAATGTAAAAGATCCCTATTTCGTCGCGTTTAATACCTTTCTTATTCAGAATACTGATGGCATAATGTGCTGCTAAATCATGCGGTGCTTTAAGCGGAACGACATTTTCGACCAGAGACGGATAACGCGATTGTATTAAACGAACAATGGCCGGACAAAAAGACGATATTAAGGGTTTATGACTGGCCGTGGCAACTGCGTCCTTTATTTCGTCGATGAGAAATGAAATGGGTTGTTCTACCTCAAAAATATGTGTAAATCCCAACCTTAGTAATGCCTCGTAGATTTTCCCTTCGGTATAAATCTCGGGGAACTGGCCAATTAATAACGAAGGAAACAAGACTACCCTGTATTTGTAATTTTTTAGTTGCTCCAAACTATCATGATTCACGTAAAATGCATCAACCGGACAGGCACGTAAACAGTTGCCACAATCCACACAGCGGTCGGCATTTATGGTTGCCAAACCGCCTTTTATGCGTATGGCTTCAGTCGGGCACACTTTCATGCAATGGGTACACCCCATACATTTTTGTGGATCAACTTTTATGGCATGATATTTTGCAACAATTTCCATTCATTAAAAATTATTTCTGAAAGTTAATATCGTTCCAAGGCCTACCTCACTTTCAATTTTAAATTCATCGGTATTCCTGTTAATGTTTGGCAATCCCATTCCTGCACCAAAACCCATATTCCTAACTGCTTTCGATGCTGTGGAAAAACCTTCCTGCATCGCTTTTTCAATGTCTTCAATGCCGGGGCCATTATCTTTTACGGTTACATTTATACCAGTGCCGTCGATTTCGGCAATCATGCTTCCTCCAACAGAATGGGCTACAACGTTTACCTCAGCCTCGTATATGGCAACAACTATTCGTTTAATCACTTTCGGATCAACATGCAGTTGTTTCAACATTTTTTTTATTTGACTAGAAGCTTTTCCTGCCATGGCAAAATCACCGCTCACTATGTTAAATTCCAGCTTCATTAATAAACCGGGGCTAAACCTTTCTCATACAATAAACCGCTTGAACGATAGATTGAATAAGGTGTTTCAAGTATAATCAGTCCTATTTCATTGGCCAGGTCAATCATTTCAGGACTTGCCTTTTTATTTCGTGCCAATATTACAACCTCAATATCAGCCATTTCAGCTGTTCTTACCAGTTGCACGTTTGCCAATCCTGTTATCAGCAAAATATGCTCCGTATCAAGGGTTAACACATCGCTCATTAAATCTGAACTAAAGGCTTTTTGCAAATCGTGATCTTGTCCTGCATCGCCGGCAACCACCTTTGCATGGGTCAAATCAATTATTTCTGTTAATCTCACGTAGATAGTTTAATTCTTGGTACAAAGATAGGTGTAGCACGCTTTTTTTGCACCCATAAAAGTCAAGTTCGGTGGAATTTATAATGATTAAAAACAAGCACATTATTCACCTCGCAATGCCTTGTAAATTCGATATAAATGTGTGTTTTTAAACAATTCAGAAAAATATACCCGTTACAAAGTCTTTTTTACTTCTTAAAATCCTTATTTTTCAGTTGCAAAATAATAACCGAACCATGATTTACGACAAACAATCACTGCTGACGAGTAATATTGAAGATCCGAATTTTCATCAAAAAATGATTGATGCACTTCCGATTCCAATATTTTACCGCGATACCAACGGCGTTTACCAGATGTGCAATGCGGCACACGAAAAATTTACAGGAAAAACCAAAGAACAAATTGTTGGAAAACCGTTACACAATGTGCATGTAAAAGAAATGGCAGACAAATACATGGCGCAGGATAAAGCGTTAATTAATAACCCAGATGTACAGGTTTACAACACCCAGGTTCGCCATTACGATGGTACATCGCACCATGTTATTTTAAACAAAGCAGTAATTCGCGATTACGATAATAATATTGTTGGCATTGTCGGATCAATTAACGACATAACTGAACTTAAAAAAACAGAAAAACGTCTTGAAAAAGCGCAGGAAACCATGCAGGTTTCATCGCAAATGATTCATAAAATTTCATCGGGGATTGTAATGGTAAACAGCGATTTTAAAATTGTTGACTCCAATGAAAATTTCGCCAAATTAATGGGCGAAGAAGCCGAAGGACTTTATGAAACCATTCCCGGGCTGACAGGAGCAAATGTAAAAGGCCTCGTTCCGGATGTTATTTTTAAAATGATTTCAAGTCTGCTTTCTTCGGGTGATGAATTGGCTGAGCGCGATTTAAGATTTCAAAATAAGTCGTTGCACGT
>DASQBW010000690.1:0-1678 GCA_035635015.1 Draconibacterium sp.
GACAAAGACCACATGAAAATTGCAGTGATAAACCGTATGCGATAGTTTTCGGTACTTTGCCATAAAGGCAAAGTTATAAAATGCGTAGCAAAACATACATTACCATCGCCAAAGGCGAAGGTTTAATGCTCAAATAAAAAAGCGGACGAGTCAATTCACTCATCCGCTTTTAACAACTATCTTCTCTTCTGTTATTCTTTCTTCTTTAATATTTTCGAAGTAAAATAGTAAGCTACTATCAAACCTACTCCGCCAAGTACTAAGATTGCAGTAAAGAAGGCAACTACCTCGTCAATAACAGTCGACAACGCAAAACCTACCAGTACTCCTAAACCCACTGCAATTAAAAAGATTCCCCACTTAATTAGCGACAACTGCGAACATTCACCTTTAAATATTCCGGCATTGAGCCCTTTCTCAACCAGCGCCAAACGCTCCTTTGTACGTGTTGTCCAGTAAACATACAAGATTGCGAAGATTGCCAGAAAAAGACCGATTGGTACAAAAATTCCTTCCATGATATTAATTTTTAAATGTTATTATTTCTGTTTTCGCTCTTTTGACGCCACTTTATTTCTGCGGTTACAACTTTTTTAATTTTTTTCTCACAGATAAATATTTTCTTGCAGATTTCGCAGATAAATCATACTGAAAAACGAAACCCAAATTCCCCACAGAAAACTAATGATTTCTATAATATTAATTGTTGTGAAAAAGATTTCTGCGTTTATCTGTGTAATCTATCCAAAACTTTTTCTTACTAACTTGTAACCAGAAAACTATTATTACGTCAAAAGGGCAAATGGAGCATAAAGACGATAGCTATTACATTGAGAAAGTAAAGGACGGACAGACCAATTACTTTTCTTACATCGTTGAAAGGTATCAAAATATCGTTTTTTCCATTGCGATGAAAGTTCTTAAAAATCGTGAAGATGCCGAAGAAATGGCACAGGAAAGTTTTATAAAAGCCTACAAATCGTTGCACACCTATAAGGGAACGGCAAAATTTTCGACCTGGCTTTATCGCATTACGTATAACAATTGTATTTCGGAAGTGCGAAAAAGAAAAATTCATTTTGCATCGACCGACGATGTGCAAATAGCAGATGAAGCTGAAGAAATGAACCTGGAAGGTATTCCTGAAGAAAACCGGGCACATGCCATAAAAACTGCCATGGATAAACTACCGGAAGATGAATATACACTGATACTTTTGTATTATTTCGAAGAACAATCGATAGAAGAGATTAGCAAAGTCACCAATTTATCGGAAAGCAATACAAAAGTAAAACTTTACAGGGCGAGGAAAAAGCTCTATACCATTTTGAACGAGTTAATGAAAGACGAATTATACACCATATTATGAGTGAACTGGAAGACATAAAATTAAAAGCATTACTGCAAAAAATGGAACTGGAAAAACCAGGTTCTGATTTTACGGTTAAGGTAATGAATAAAGTTTTTGAGGAAGAGAGTGTGTTGGAGAAAATTAAATCGGAGAAGATTTTAGGAAAAGGTTTCTGGATCATTTCCATTCTGTTTGTAGTTCTGCTTGCAGTAATCTTCTTTATAAACAAGTCAGGAATACAGGCCGATGGACAGATTGAACAATTATTGCCCGATGCAGGAAAAGGATTAACAGAAGGCTATGAATCGTTCTTCAGCAGGTTAGGAA
>DASQBW010000691.1:0-2375 GCA_035635015.1 Draconibacterium sp.
AAATACCAAACCGGCAATAATGAATAAAATTCCGATAAGTGCATTTAAACGGGTTATTTTTTCATCTGTTTTTTCTTTCGAAATTGGGCAAACTAATTGTTTCATTGTTGTTTCATTCTTTATATGGCTCAAAATAAATACAAAAAACTCTTTAATATAAAATTGTGTCCGTTTTCATAACAATTCCTTACAAATATTTAACAATTCCTGTAATTTTAAACCAGTTATTCCGGTTTGGGAGAAGGCGGTGGAAAAGTCGAACATTTTGAAGAAAGCGATACGTTATGATATTTAATTAAGAATAGAGCCACGCAATAATCATTCACTTATTAGCATAGCTCTTTATTATTCAATGGTTAGGAAACTTTTTTGTAGAAATTATACCGTTTTAAACTTGATGGGTAAAGTGGCTTAATGGTTGCGTAGTAATGGAATTAATTTGCGGTTTGCATTGTTGTGTCAGAATAAATTCAAAACAAAACTATTGCAAATATAAATCGTAAAAAGATATACCTGCGAGATAAATATTTGACAGTTAGCGTTTTCATGTTAAGGATACGGAAATGAAACATTAAAGCGGATTACTTCAAGTTCAAAGATCAATAAAAACTGTATTTTTGAACCCAAACAGAAACCAAATGAAGAAGGGGGGTATTCTTGCTTTTTTAGTATTGAATTCGTGGTGTTTATATGCTCAGAACGAGATTGGCCCGGAAGGCCATAAATTGCTTTGGGTATTCTTTTTTTTATTGGCGGTAACTCTTGTATTTGTGTTCACCTCAAAACCGTTTAAAAAGAACGGAAAGGCAAAGAGAAGACCAATTTTGTCATTTAAAAAGTTAGACATTAAGCTGGAAAAAGATGCAAAGTATTTTCCCGACACATTGATATTAACCGTTAAAAATACCGGTTCAGAAGCCATTGATCTTGAACAGCCTCTATTGGTTTTCGATAATTTTTGGCTGAAACGGAAATTCAGGATCAAAGGAATGGATAATTACAGCTTTTATCCGTTGTTTCTTGAGAAAGGTAAAACACATCAGCTAACGATTGATTTAAATCGGTTTTACTCACACGATAAATCCTTAAAAAAATTTCCAAAAGTAAAGGTTCATTTGAATGATGTAAAAGGGAAGAGATTAGGAAGCAAGGCTGTATTTTTAAGAAAAACATTAGTTAAGTTTTAATGCGAAACTGGAAGTTTAACCATATTGATTTTTCCTCATATCCGGGTTATCAGGGTAAAGATCTGGGAGTGTTTTGGTCGCCTGAAAAAACGACGGTCAGTATTTGGTCGCCAACGGCTAAAATGGTGGAAATGCGCCTGTATAAAGATGGCGTGAGAGGGGAGGCATATTATAAAACGAACCTGCAAAAGAAAGAAAAAGGAATTTGGAGTACGGTTTTATCCGGTGATTACGAAGGGAAATTCTATACCTTCCGTGTAAACGATGGCGAATGGCTCGACGAGGTTCCGGGGATTTATGCACGGTGTGTTGGAGCCAATGGTTTGAGAGGGATGATTTATAATCCGAATTTAACCAATCCGGAAGGATGGATTCACGATAACGGACCTCGTTACAATAGTTTTACCGATGCCGTAATTTACGAAACCCATGTTCGCGATTTTTCAATTGCAGAAAACTCAGGCATGCAAAACAAAGGGAAATTCCTGGGTTTTACTGAAGAAGAAACAAGGTCGCCTGAAGGGGTGAAAACCGGTATCGATCATCTTACGGAATTGGGCATAACTCATGTTCATTTGTTACCGGTGAACGATTTTGTAACGGTAGACGAAGAAAATCCGCTTGACAAGTACAACTGGGGTTACGACCCGATGCATTATAACGCACTTGAAGGATCGTATGCAACAGATGCTTACGATGGCCGAAAACGTATCCTCGAATTTAAAAAGCTGGTGCAATCATTACATGCAAAGGGTATTGGAGTAATTCTGGATGTGGTATTTAATCACACTTATTACGCAAAAGAGTCGGTTTTTAATCAAATTGTACCGGGGTATTTTTACCGCCAGAAGGCCGACGGGTCGTTTGCAAATGCATCGGGTTGTGGCAACGAGTTGGCATCAGAGCGTGAAATGGTGCGCAAATATATTATTGATTCTTTAAAGTATTGGGTTGAAGAATTTCATATTGATGGTTTTCGTTTCGATCTGATGGGAATCCTCGATTTGGAAACAATGCAACAAATTCGCAAATCGCTGGATAAACTCGATCGTGGCTTGTTTTTGTATGGCGAAGGCTGGGCAGCCGATCAAAGTCCAATGCCCGAAGAAAAGCGTGCCGTTAAACAGAATACGTCCAAATTACCCGGGATTGCTGGCTTTAGCGACGATTTTCGCGATGCCTTAAAAG
>DASQBW010000692.1:0-7436 GCA_035635015.1 Draconibacterium sp.
ACTGCCAACAACATGTTCAGCCTTCGCAAGTCAAAACCGGTTGACGAACGCTGAGGTGTACCATAAGCTGCTGAACTTACCAGTGCCTGAATTTCAATCAGGAAAGGCCGCACTCCTTCAATTGTTGCTGCAATGGCTGTCCCGCTCACATCGTGGCTAACTTTTGAAATCAGTTGCTCGGAAGGATTTGTGATTTCACGTAAACCATCGCTGCGCATTTCAAAAATGCCGAGTTCATTAGTGGAGCCAAAACGGTTTTTATTCGAGCGTAAAATACGGTACATATAGTTGGTGTCTCCTTCAAACTGCAAAACGGTATCAACCATGTGTTCCAGTACTTTTGGTCCGGCAAGGCTGCCTTCTTTTGTAATGTGCCCAATCAAAACCACGGCAACGTGATTCTTTTTGGCAAATTTTAGTAGTGCCGAAGTACATTCGCGAACCTGCCCCACCGAGCCGGGTGATGATTCAATCAGTTCAGTTGATATGGTTTGAATGGAATCGATGATCAGTAATTCCGGCTTTGCCTGTTCACTTTGGGCGATAATATGTTCCAATGATGTTTCACTTAGAAACAGGCAGTTGCTTTGCGCATTGCTCAAACGTTCGGCACGCAATTTTATCTGTTGCAGACTTTCTTCACCTGAAATGTAGAGTATTCTTTTGCCGTTTAAACCCATTGCCAGTTGTAAAGCCAGCGTTGATTTTCCAATGCCTGGATCGCCACCTAAAAGTATGAGCGAGCCGGGAACGATTCCTCCGCCCAAAACACGGTTGAATTCTTCAATTCCAACAGAAATACGTTGGGTTCGGGCCATCTCAATATTTTCGAGCGTGATGGGTTGGTTTCCTGAAATCTGTACGGATAACTTTCCGGAGGATTGTTTCTTTTCCACAATCTCTTCCACATAGGTGTTCCACTCGTTACAGGTAGAGCATTTTCCAAGCCATTTAGGCGATTGTGCTCCGCAATTCTGGCAGGTGTATATGGTTTTTGTTTTTGCCATCTTCTCAGTGTTTCTCTGTGCAGTTCTCTGTTTTCTCTGTGGTAAAATTTTAACCACGGAGATCACGGAGGTTCACAAAGGTTCTCAAAGCTTTTTTATTCTGTCTATTATTTCACTGGTTGAAATCCCTTCAATCAACTCCAGCGTTTCCACTTTTCCGCCGTTGTCCAATACGGTATCGTGTCCGGCAATTTCATGAATTTCGTATTGCGCCCCTTTTACCAAAACATCGGGGATAATTTTTGAGATGATTTTGGCCGGTGTTTCTTCATCAAAAAGAATTAAAGCATCAACACATCCAAAGGCAGCCAAAACTTCGGCACGTGCCTGCTCGTTTAAAATGGGGCGTTTTTCGCCCTTTAGCAGTTTTACCGAAATATCAGAGTTCAGTCCAACAATCAATTTGGTACCAAATGCTGCTGATTTGTGCAGCGAATCAACGTGCCCGTTATGAATAAGATCGAAACAACCGTTGGTGAAAACGATGGTGTTGTTACTTCCTTTCCAGATTTCAAGCAGGGGACGAAACGATTCAAAATCATTAAAAATCTTTGATTTAAACATTAGATTCATAGCATTCAAAAATAGTGAATAATTCCTTTTATTGGAATAAAACCTTGATTGCATTGAAACAGAAGCGTATAAAAAAACCTCGCAGCAAAAACTACGAGGTTTAGGTTTATATCGTAAATGTATTTTATACTACGGTATTGGTCTCAATATCAGGGAAAATTAAACTTGGCTTAAATGTTTTGGCTTCCTCAAAATCCATTAAGGCGTAAGAAATGATAATAACCACGTCGCCAACCGCCACTTTTCGTGCAGCCGGACCATTCAAACAAATTGTTCCTGTTCCGCGTTCGCCTCTTATAACATAGGTTTCTAAACGTTCGCCGTTGTTAATATTAACAACCTGTACTTTTTCGTTCTCAATAAGGTTTGCCGCATCCATCAAATCTTCGTCGATGGTAATACTTCCAACATATTGCAGGTTCGCTTCAGTAACGGTAACCTTGTGTATTTTCGATTTACAAACTTCAATTTGCATAACTATGCTTATTTCGGTCTTAAAAAACTATATTGTCAATTAATCGGATCTTTCCGCAAAAAACAGCAACACATCCAATTTTTGTAGAATCTTCGTCCCAGTTTCTCACCGGTTGCAGCTGTTCGTCGTCAACGATCTCAAAATATTCAACATCCAGGAAGGGGTTCTTGTTTATTGTTTTTGTCACCCAATCCGTGGTTTCTTGTACGGATTTTTGCCCCTTAAGTTCTTTGGCTTTAAACAAAGTCTCCGAAATTACGGCTGCATTTTTCCGCTGTTCTTCCGTCAATAATTCATTTCGCGAGCTCATGGCCAAACCACTTTTTTCGCGAATGATGTCGCAAGGTACAATTTCCACAGAAAGTTGCAGTTGTTTCACCATATTTTTAACAATGGCCAATTGCTGAAAATCCTTCAATCCGAAGTAAGATTTGGCAGGTTTTACCATATCAAAAAGGCGGCTAACTACTTGAGCTACACCATTAAAGTGCCCGGGGCGATGTTTGCCTTCCATCACCTCTTCTAATTTTCCAAAGTTAAATTTACGTTTATCCGGTTTGGGGTAAACTTCTTTGGCATTGGGAGCAAAAACAATTGAACAACCCGTTGGCTCCAATAATCTTAAATCATTTTCAAGCGTTCGCGGATAACGTTCCAAATCGTTCGGATCGTTAAATTGTGTTGGATTTACAAAAATACTTACCACCACAATGGGATTTTCCGAAACGGCTTGTTTTACCAGCGAAATATGACCTTGATGCAATGCGCCCATTGTGGGTACAAATCCTACTGCTTTTTTCGTGCCAAGGCGCTGTATTTCAGCCTGTAACTCTTGTACTGTATTAACCAGTTTCATACCTAAAAAATTGCGGCTGCAAAGTAAGTAATTTTAATCGTGAAAACAGCAAAAAAAGTCATGATACTGACTGTAAGTAACACACTTAACTTGAAAATTCGGTTATTTTTATTATTTTTGCACCCGGTTTTAAAACTGCACTTATTTGTCCATGGAAAAGAAAAGAATCCTTTATATTTCACAAGAAATAACTCCCTATTTACCGGAGAGTGAAATGTCGGAAATTGCACGTCACCTTCCGCAAGGTGTTCAGGAGAGAGGGAGAGAGATTAGAACATTTATGCCGCGTTATGGCTGTGTAAATGAACGGAGAAACCAGTTACATGAAGTGATTCGCCTGTCGGGGATGAACCTTGTGATCAATGATACTGACCACCCGCTGATCATTAAAGTTGCCTCAATTCAGACAGCGCGTATGCAGGTATATTTTATTGATAATGAAGATTATTTTCAACGCAAGGCCGTGTTGCACGATGACGATGGTAAGGAGTTTGAAGACAACGACGAGCGCGCTGTATTCTTTGCCCGTGGTGTGCTGGAGACCGTAATAAAACTGCGCTGGGCTCCCGATATTATTCACTGTCATGGATGGTTGACTTCATTGGTGCCATTGTACATTAAAAAGTATTATTACAACGATCCCTTGTTTCAAAATTCAAAACTGGTATATTCAGTTTATAACGATGATTTTAAAAATACGCTTGACAGTAAGTTTAACGAAAAACTGTTGCTCGAAGGAATTACTCCTGATGATGTAAAAGTAATTGAAGAGCCAAGTTTTGCCAATGTAAGCAAAATGGCCGTCGATTATTCCGACGCTGTAGTTCAGGGAACGGAAGATATTAATGCTGAGGTAAAAGATTATATCCAGAATAGCGGCAAACTATTTCTCGATTACCAGCCAAAAGAAACATACATTGATGCTTACAACGCGTTTTACGACAAAGTGTAAACTTGCATGTTAAAGAATCAAAATTATATTTAAAAAGTTCAATTTTAAGCTTATTTCCAGCGAGCTCTCACCGTAATTTTCTATGTTTGTGTAATTTTTCAGGAATCAGAAAGATGATGAAGCAACCATTGCTGTCAAATCTGACTCTTAGCATTGGAACAGTTTGTGAAGCTTCGAATTTAAAATGAGAATAGTAGAAATGAAATACAATATAAACAGGGTTTTAAAAACTTTTGGCGGACTTTTAATTCTTTTAAGTATACTTGTGGCCTGCCAAAACGAGTTGAATGATTTAGGAGTGGGAATATTGCCCGACGAAGACCTGATTAACGTTCGGAATATTTCTGTAACCGATAAGCTCTCATCTTTTACTTTCTCCGAAGATAGTATCATATCAAATCAGAGCAATTATAACTTAATTGGAAGCTTTAACGATCCTGTTTTTGGAAAGACATCTGTTGATCTTGCAACACAGTTTCGTTTAATTTCATATGTAGATTTTGGTACTGATCCCGAAGTTGATTCGGTGAGGTTATACCTGTATTACCGGGAGATTTATGGCGATACACTTACCACGCAGCACCTAAAGGTGTATGAAATGCAGGAATACCTTGATCCGGATGCCGAATATACTCAGGATATTGATTTGAAATCGATGGCTTCAACTGTGCCTTTGGGCGAAGTGAGCTTTACACCCAAAGTTGTGCTCGATTCGGCAACTCAAGATACAAACTATCAATTAATAGCCATTCCGCTCGATGATGTTTTGGGTGAAAAAATAATTAATGCAGATTCACTGGATCTTATAAATAACGACGTTTTTCTGGAATATTTTAAAGGACTTTATATTGAGAGTGAAGATGTTTCGGGAAATGGTACTTTGGTAAAGCTGCATACAGTTCCCACAGGTACATTCAGGGGATCAGCACTGGTCGTTTATTATAACAACTACGAAAACCAGCACTTACCGGAAGAGGAAGCACCTGATACTTTGTCGAAAGCATTTTTGGTAACCCAATACAGCGCTCGTGTAAGTGGTATTGAGCATGATTATTCAGGGACTGCTTTCTTTGATAACATGAATCAGGAAGAGGTACAGGATGACCTTATTTATGTTCAACCTACAGGTGGCTTAAAATCGAGAATCACAATCTCCGGTTTAGAGAACTGGAAAGATTCTACGAATATGGGAATCAATAAAGCGGAAATTGTTTTTCAAATTGATACTGTAGCAAGTGACATTCACAATTATCCGCCTCCGTCACAATTAATATTTACTTTTGTGGCGCCCGACGGTGAAGAGTATCGCCCTATCGATTATTATTTTAATCCGGCTTTTTATGGCGGGGGTCTTAATACTTCCGATTATACCTATCACTTTAACATTACCCAGCATATTCAGCGTATAATTGATGTTACCGATCCGGAAGACAAAGATTATGTGGGGAATCAGGGATTTTATTTAACTACCGGGCGTAGGACCGATGAGGCCAACAGGGTAGTGCTGAAAAGTGCTAAGAATGGAGGTGTTGAAATGCGGATCACTTACTCAAAATTTTTAGACTAACATTTTTTACCACAGTTAGCATCTTTTCTTTTATCAAGGCATTTTGTATTGTAAAACTTCTATTGTGGTTGTCGTGTTGATGGTACTTTTAGCCATCATACGAAATGCAGCAATAATCCGGCAACAAATGAGATTTTAATAGTTCATCAGAAAAGCAGGAAAACGATGATTGAAATTTCAACCGACAAGGAAAAGCTCGATATTCGGATAATTCACAACTACCTGTGTCATGAATCCTATTGGGCCAAAGGTCGCACTATGGAAACAGTGCGGTGCTCCATTGAAAATTCACTGTGTTTTGGTGTATTTCTTGATAAAAAGCAAGTTGGTTTTGCACGGGTAGTTACTGATTATGCCGTTTTTGCCTGGTTGCTCGATGTTTTTATTCTTTCCGGATACCAGGGAAAAGGGTATGGGAAAAAGCTAATGCAGACGATAATGGCACATAAAGATTTGCAGGGGCTCAGGCGTTGGGGACTGGGAACCGACGATGCCCATGGGCTATACAAACAATTTGGATTTGCAGAATTACAAAAGCCCGGGAATATGATGGAGATAGTAAATAAACACCACCAGCAATAGATCGGCGAACTTCATTTTTCGTAACATATAAATCCACCTGCATCATTATACCTGGGTAAAGTACCTCCGGAAAGTATCGCTTCCATGGTTTAGCATGTTGTCATGCTTCAGATTTGAGTGAATCAGCCGGAGAATACAGTTTAAAATCGAGACTACAGGTAAATGAAAAACAGCATAAATAAATTAAGTTGTAAAGAAGATATTTAATATCTTTAGTTCAATATTTATGGTTTTTATGCAAGATGTAAGTGAAATATTAGACTTTACAATTAGTACATCACTTTTTATTTATCTGTTAACCCTGTTTACAAAGGAGCGCAGGTATTTAAAAACATGGTGGTATTGGGGCATAGTTTTTATTTTATTCTCAAAAGTTAATACCATTCTCGAAGGCCTTGTCTTTTCTGAGCAGATCAACATAATCGAACACTCATTTTTTCTTATTGCTTGTATCTTTTTATTTATAAGTATCCTAAAAAAAGAACTGTGATGGGAAATTATATCGTTATAGTTAACATGTTGTCGGCTTTCTTTATTTGTTTATCGATTGTTATTGTTTTTCTGCGGATTTATCGGGAAAGAATTCAGTACAAAATACTGTTGAGCTTTGCCTTAACAATATTATTGGCAGGAGCGATCATTAATACTCTTGAACACGCTTCAATGATAAGCAATACAGAAGGATTCGAGCAGATTTTAAGTATACTTTTTTTGCCCATCTTAATTTTTGCCATTTATGAACGAATAATTGGCGAACAACTCCGCGAAAGGATACAGAGCGAAAAGAAGTTTAAAGGAATTTTCGATCAAGCATTCTCGTTTATTGGCTTGCTCGATAATCAGGGTAGAATTATTGAGGCAAATAAGGCAGCCATTAAATTTGTTGGATATTCTAATAATGATTATGAGGGATCATTCCTTCCCGACACTAAATGGTGGGACCATTCTGAACCGGAAAAGAAAAAGTTATTGCTTGCTTTGGAGCAGGCAATAAATGGGGAAACGGTTAGGTTTGAAACTACGCACTTAGATATTAATCGAAATAGTCACCATATCGACTTTTTGCTTAAACCAATTTATGATTCGAATGAAAAACTAATTTATTTAATAGTAGAAGGCCGCGATATTACCGAGATAAAACAAACAAAATTAGAACTGGAGAACCACAAAAAGAACCTGGAAGAGCTGGTGCAAAAAAGAACCCTTGAGCTGGAAACTGCAAACAGCGAATTACAAACAATCAATGAAGCGCTGAATGGTAAAAACACCATCATTAAACAACAAAATACAATGTTAAAAAGAGCCTTTGATGATTTAAAAGAAGCTCAGGGGCAACTTATTCAAGCCGAAAAAATGGCATCGCTGGGTGTGCTCACTGCCGGAGTAGCCCACGAAATTAATAATCCTTTGAACTACATTATGGG
>DASQBW010000693.1:0-11378 GCA_035635015.1 Draconibacterium sp.
AGAAAAATTTCATAAAAAGTAATAAATTATTACATCACCAGCAATTTGCCTGATTTTGAAACAATTACCCCATCTCCGTTTTTCAAAATAATGTTGTAAATATAAATCCCCTGAGTGAGTGGAGTTTTAGATTCTGCCAGGTCCCAGCGCACCGGATTACTGGTATTTCCGTTCGAACTGATTTCGGTCTCAAACTGGTCTACCAGTCTCCCGTTAATATCATAAATGTCGAAAATTGCCGACAGCAAGGCATCTGACTGGTTATGTTTGATCACAAAATAAGTGTACCCTGCAATTGGGTTTGGGTAATTTCGAACTTCTTCGATAACAAATTCACCGGTAACTTCAAACTCTATTTGGACCTCCGATGAGTTATTGGCCACATCCCAGGCTTTTAATTTTAAGGAATGTTTCCCGATGTTAAGATTGTTTAACGGATACCGTATAGATCCGCTGGTAAAGTCATCCTTTTCTGCCTGGTAATAGTTATTCAGTACAAACACTTTGGAGTAATCGTTGTCGATTACTGCCGTAATATCGTGACCGATACCGGTTCCTACAGTATTTATTCCATTTTCATCGGACAAATAAGCCAGCAATGTAGGACTCTTACCTGTTTTGTCGCCCGATTGAAAATTTTCGGTATCGAGATAAAGTTGAATATCCGGCCCCGAATCGTCGGCAATAGCCGATCCTTCGCCACCAATATAAAAATTAGAGAAAGCACCATGTGCATCTTCTTCGCCATTTTGGGCATAGTACATAATTTTTCCTGAGCCAATTTTGTACGAAATATCTTTTGGCACCACAAAACTAAAACTAAAATTACCATTGGTTACGCTGGCTGTACCGGAATAAATGATATTGTTTTGCATTTGAAAAGTAAGAGGGCTGTTGTCGTTGCCATTGCCCAGGGTTTGCATATCCACTTCCTTATCGTAAACTGTGTGTGCAATTTCCCCGTTAAAATCTTCAATTTCCTTATCGAAAAAATCGGCAATATAACCTTCTATTGTTATTTTCTTAAGCGAACCGATGGTGTCGGCTTGGCCGGTGGCATCCTCTCCGTTTATTGATGTTGTTATTACCTTATATTTCGGGTAAGAAAGTTTTAATGCGGGATCAGCCAATAACGAAAAGTTACGTTTGTTGGTGCCGTTTGCAAGGTTGGATTTTGCCAAACGCATAACATCGCCCATCCGGTAATGGTCTCCGTTTACATCTTTGGCGAATATAAAATTGTAGAAGCTTCTACTTAATTTAAAGTTTGCTCCCGAAGTTACAACACGAGTTGTAGAGAACAAACCAATTCCGCCGCCATTCGGATTAAGCAGGATGTATTCTCCTGCCGAAGTTTCATCAGCATCAAATCGACTGAACTCGCAGGTAGCAGTTACAAAAATGGGTAATTGGTTTTTATTCGACCACGAATTAATATCGCTCACCTCCAAAACTTTTTCATGTGCCAGATAACGGTTATTGGCATGTCCGATGTAATTTAGCACAAGTACTCCCTCTTCCACCCTCTCGTTAATAGCAGCATTCACATCAGGGTAACTTTCACCCGCCGGCGTAACCTGCTCAGGATAGGCATCTAAAAAGATTTTTTCGGTGATAAATTCCTCATTATTTTTATTGATTGTGTCGGCAATTAGTTCCGATTGTTTTATATGAATTCCGTTATCTCCATCGTCACCAATCATACAAATTACATTTCGCCATGCTCCCAATGCCTCCGAATCATAGTAACGTTTTATTTTGTCGACCACTACTTCAGCTTGATAGGCGGTTGCCGACGGTATTCGTCCAATTCCCAGATCAATAGAACCATTAGCCAGAGTTTCGCCTGCATCGAGCATTGCATAGTAATCGTCGCTCGTAAAAGAATTTATCGGGTCGAGCGAGTTTGCGGACTGATATGTTGGTATAAAATTTAACCCGTTGCCGTTAATATTAAGATTGTCATAACTTCCGTCGCCAAAAAGCAATACATATTTTAAGGCATTCCCCCGGTCATAATTCATTTTTATAAAATTTCGAATACCGGTTGCACTTTTTGTTCCCGAGCTAAATTCATTATAAATATCAGCTACCTCCACAACTTCCACACTCATTCCATCATAAGTTCGGTGAAAACCGGCTAACTCTTCAGCTGCATTCTTAAAGTTTTTGTGAGTAATAATCAAAAATTCCGGGGTAGTAATGCCGTGTAAGTTCTGGTTCTCAATATCTTCAACAAATGTTGGTTCTTCAAAATCTCCCGAAGTATTAAAAACAACGTATTCCTCCAATTCAGTGGCAGCATGTTTAAAACTCAACTCAGAACCACTTAACTGGGTTTCAAGGCGCTTAACGTTATTGATATCCGAAACATTCAGCACTTCAGTGTCTTCACCGGTACCATTAACCCGAAAATCTACTATCTGTTCCGCCCCCACCGATTTAGTGTCTCTGAAAAATAATGGTTTATCGCCCACAACTAAATTTCTGCGGTAATTTAATTCAAGATAATCGAGCCAGGCTTCGGCGCTGTTATTTGCGGCATTATAGATTAATGTTATTTCATGCTCTCCGTCCTCCAGGCTTACATCCAGTGTTGTGTTCTCCTGGTCTGCATAAATACCATACGTTTCGTCGGTATTTACTTGCCCAAATGATAGATTTCCTATTGAAACAGCATTGTTCTTTAGCTCAAATGCTGAAGATTGGTAGGAGCGGCCTGCTGCATTTATCCGAAGTTTTCCTTCAGGATTATTTGCCACATCACTAACCCTGAAAACGTATTTCTTTAAAGTTCCGTTGATGAATTTATCGCCAAACCATTGCTTCCCCGATCCTAACTTTAGCAAGTTGTATTTCTCTTCTTCAAAAAGATCGTAGCAATCAAAAGAATTTGTGATTACTGTCGCTTCAGAAATAACCTCATTTGCTGTTTGCAGCTGTTTCGGAGACTCCTTTTCGCCCAAGAAGAAAAAACCGTTCACATCAAACTCGTTTCGTTTATGCACAAAAAATCCAGGATTGTTTAGATGCCACTCAGTAGTCCCCGGAGCATAAAAGAACAAACATTCCTCTCCTGAATTATTAGCCGTCCAGATAGCGCATTCTTCCAAATCGTCGTAGGCAATCGTTCCGGGATCTTCAGGTAAAAGCTGTCCACCGCTTCCAAACACTCCAACCTTTTCAGGATCAGTAAATCCCCATTCGTTCAATTTTGAAAATGGAATTTTATAAATCCCCTTTCCTGATGTTCTTATTTTCACCCATTTTCCCGACGATAAGACTGATTCCGATTTCCAATTTATAGCCTGAACCAATTTTTTATAAACAACCGGAATTGACCTTAACTGAAAACTCTTTAAACGGAATATTTTCCCATTTTCCTGTTTCAAAGGAATAATCTGAAGTTCAATTTTGCGTGCTGTACCGGCTTGTAAAAGTGTTGTATTTATTACCAAATCGGAAGGAATTTTAGAACTTAACGCTGCGTTTAATTCTGATTGAATTTCTTCGAACACGGGATTCTCAATACTAAAATGTAAGGTTTTATCTGTTTGATTGAGGCTATATAATCGTGTATAAACCGGCAATTCAGAATGCTCCAAACTGTTTGTTAAATCAGCATTTTCAAAAAATTCCAATACCTCTCCATTAACACGCCCTGGATTTTCCTGCCAGTCCAGCACAATAAATTGGTTGTGCACATCACTTACAGCAAGCCCAAAAAGAAATACACATAACAGGAGTATATATTTATTCATAAAATAACGATCAATACTTATATGCTTTTTAACGGTAATCCATCACAAATATTGCAAATTGCACCTAGCAATACAGGCCTTCCACATCAGCTAAATATGGCAAAGATATTAACATACTTCAAATTCGGAGATAAAATAATTAAAAAGGCTGAACAATAAGATTTGAACAAATTAGTTATATTTGTGTCGATGAGAAAATTTATACGAACAATGAATTTTAATAAACTAAAACCATTCGTTTTTATCGCCTTGACTGCATTCGTTTCAGGATGTGGATTATTCGGAAAAGGAGGCAGTGGAGAATCATCACGTACTACTGGTTGGGCATACAATGCCGAAGAAACCGGAAACATTCCAAATATTTCGGGTTATGAGCAGGAGGCCGGACCAGGATTAGTTTTTGTACAAGGAGGTACGTTCACCATGGGACGCGTTGAACAAGACGTAATGTACCGCAATGATAATTATCCCCGAAGAGTTACTGTTGCTTCTTTTTACATGGATGAAACAGAAGTTTCGAATCAGGACTATCGCGAATTTACCCACTGGACCAGCCGGGTATATCCGGGTGATGTTGAAAGACTCAAAGCAATAACGCCCGACTCAACCGTTTGGCGGAAAGAGCTGGCGTACAATGAACCCTATGTAAATAATTATTTCCGTCATCCGGCATATTCTGAATATCCGGTGGTTGGCGTTACGTGGGAACAGGCGGAAGCTTATTGTGCCTGGCGTTCCGATAGGGTTAACGAACAAATTCTGGTTGACAAAGGAATAATAACACACGACAATACGCAATCCGGACAAAACACTTATACCTCTAACACCTATTTATCAGGGCTGTACGAGGGAACCCAAGGTGAAGACCCAATTGAAAATCCGGATGGAACTACCAGACGTCCAAAATGGGAAGATGGTATTTTATTACCAAGTTACAGTTTGCCAACTGAAGCACAATGGGAATATGCCGCTTACGGATTAATTGGCAACACCGATGGAGAATTGCTTACAGATCGTAAAATATATCCATGGAACGGATCGTACCTCCGCCAAGACAGTAAAAAAGAAAAAGGAAGGCTAAAAGCCAACTTTGTTCGTGGTCGAGGTGACATGATGGGTATGGCAGGAGCATTAAACGACAATGCTGATATTGCTGCACCTATTTTCTCGTACGAACCTAACGATTATGGTTTATATTGTATGTCGGGAAATGTTAACGAATGGGTAGCAGATGTCTATCGACCAATGTCATTAAACGATGTAGAGGAATTCAATCCGTTCAGAGGGAATGTTATTACTGAATATCGTCGCGACGCAAACGGACAATTGATGCGTAACGAATACGGTGAATTAATTGCTGACACTATTGCAGGCAAGGATTACCGGAACGTTTTGGATGGAGATCCTAACTCTCAGGTTGTAGAAGGCGACACCTGGATCAACAATCAGCAGGAAACCGAAGGAATGTACATTCAGGATGAAAGACCTGGTGCCTTTTCATCATTAATAACAGACGAAGTCAGGGTGTACAAAGGAGGTTCGTGGCAAGACAGGCCATACTGGTTGGTACCTGGCACAAGACGTTATCTCGAACAGTCTAAAGCTCAAAACGATATTGGATTCCGTTGTGCAATGATAAGAGTAGGAAGCCCGGAAGGATTTTAAATCATAAAAATATAAATAGCAAAGCTTCGTAATACTGCGAAGCTTTTTTTATGCCAAATTGAATCGTATTTTTGAAAGATGATAAGTTTAGAGGATATATACGCTCATTTTCTGGAAACACAAAAAATTTCAATTGATAGTCGTAAGATTGAAAGGAACTGCATCTTCTTTGCGTTAAAAGGTGAAAATTTTAACGGCAACAAGTATGCAGAAGATGCGCTAAAAAAAGGAGCTTCATATGCCATAGTTGATGAAGCGGAGTTTGCCACAAACAACAACACACTGCTGGTTGAAGATGTTCTGACAACATTACAACAATTAGCGTATCATCACCGACATAAATTGTGCATACCTATTCTTGCTATCACCGGTACTAATGGTAAAACCACCACCAAAGAACTGATCTCAGCAGTACTTGCAAAAGAATTTAATGTAAGTTTTACACAAGGCAACCTAAACAATCATATTGGAGTACCATTAACACTCCTTCGAATGGATAAAAATACCGAATTTGGAGTAGTGGAGATGGGAGCCAACCATTGCGGCGAAATAATGGACTTATGCAAAATTGCTGACCCCGACTTTGGAATAATTACGAATATTGGCAGAGCACACCTTGAAGGATTTGGATCGTTTGAGGGAATTATCAAAACCAAAGGAGAATTGTTTGATTACCTTGAGCGGAAAAACGGAACTATTTTTTATAATTCGGATAATGAACTACTGGTTAAATTGGCAAAAGCAGTAGCCAATCGCATTTCATACGGGCAAAAAAATGCATCCTTTACAGGAGAAACCGTTCAAAGCCCGCCATTTATTCATGTTAAAGTCAGCTTTAAAAAAGGAGTGCTTTACCTTAACAGCAACCTGATTGGCGATTTTAACTTTGAAAATATCCTGGCAGCAGCCTGCATCGGCAATCATTTTAAAGTTGATCCGATAAAAATCCAGCAAGCCATAAAAGAATATCAACCATCCAATAATCGTTCACAACTAATAAACAGCGGCGAAATAAAAATAATCATGGATGCCTACAATGCCAATCCAACAAGTATGGTTGCATCCATAAAAAGTTTTCTCGAGAATCTGAATGGCGATAAATTCCTTATACTTGGAGATATGCTTGAATTGGGACAATATTCAAGAGAAGAACACACAAAGATTATAGAAATGATCCCTTCCCAGTTAAAAAGCAGCACATTTCTGATTGGTGAAGAATTTGCGAAAGTTAACACAGAAGAAAGTATTAAAACCTTTAAGCAGGTTGATGACTTTTGTGCTTTCCTTAAAAATAATCCCATAAAAAAAGGGAACATTTTAATAAAAGGTTCCCGTGGAATTCAGCTTGAAAAAACGCTTGATCTTCTTAATTAGCCTGAGGTTTTTCTACTTTTAAAACATCAGAGATTGCTTTTTCGAATGTTTGTTTTGGTAGTGCACCCATCGCCATTTGCGGTTGTCCGTCTTGTGGCACAAACAACAACGACGGAATACTTTGTACACCAAACATTCCGGCCAGTTCCTGCTGCTCTTCAGTGTTCACTTTATAAATTACGATACTGTCGCCATATTCCGATTGCAACTCTTCAAGCACCGGAGCTACCATTTTACATGGTCCGCACCAATCGGCATAAAAATCGATCAGACATGGCTTCTCTCCTTCGTATTTCCACTCTTCATTTGTTTCAAAATTAAATACTTTCTCTTTAAATGATTCCTTTGTTAAATGTTCCAGCATGATTTCTATTTTTATAATATTTATTTATCTATTTATCTACATGTTTCAATAAACAAATATAATACCAATTTCTCAAATCACAAGTTACTACATAATTTCAACTAAATAATTGTAATTTTGACACGATTTTTTTCAGGATGGCAGATTTTCTGTCCTGAATTCACGATTTTTTGACAGATGAACAGTAAACTAAAACAGAAAATTTTCACAAATATCCAGGTAGTTGCCGACCGGGAAAATATCGAAACATATGTAATTGGAGGCTATGTACGTGACATGTTCCTGAAACGTACTTCAAAAGACATTGATATTGTTACAATTGGAAGCGGTATCGCCTTAGCAAATGCTGTGGCCAAAAGTCTTAAGCCACGACCAAAGGTTAACGTTTTCAAAAATTTTGGCACTGCGATGTTAAAATATAAAGATCTGGAGATTGAATTTGTTGGAGCCAGGAAAGAGTCTTACCATCATGATTCCAGAAAACCAATTGTTGAAGACGGCACACTCGAAGACGATCAGAACCGCAGAGATTTTACTATTAATGCAATGGCCTTCTGTTTAAACAAAAACAGATTTGGTGAACTGGTCGATCCTTTTAATGGCATTAACGACCTGAACAAAAAAATAATTCGCACTCCCCTCGATCCGGACCTGACATTTTCTGATGACCCGTTGCGGATTATGCGTGCCATCCGGTTTGCCACGCAACTTGATTTTGAAATTGAAGCGGAAACTTTAATGGCCATTGCAAGAAATAAAGAGCGTATTAAAATTGTTTCAGGAGAGCGCATTGCCGATGAGCTGAATAAGATTGTAATGACCAACAAACCATCGAAGGGATTTAAACTTCTGGAAGAAACAGGATTACTGGCAATAATTTTTCCCGAGTTACAAGAAATGAAGGGGATTGAGAAGGTTAACGGCATCGGTCATAAAGATAATTTTTACCACACACTTGAGGTACTCGATCGTCTCGCTCCAAACTCAGAAAACTTATGGCTTCGCTGGTCGGCATTATTGCATGATATAGCCAAACCCCAAACCAAACGCTTTGTTGAGGGTATGGGCTGGACATTTCACTCCCATAATTTTGTTGGCGTAAAAATGGTTCCCAGAATTTTTAAACGTATGAAGCTGCCTTTAAACGAAAAAATGAAGTACGTTCAAAAAATGGTAGGATTGCACATGCGCCCAATTGTGTTATCGGAGGTAATTGTTACCGACTCTGCCGTGAGGCGCCTGCTGTTTGAGGCAGGTGATGATATCGATGATTTGATGACACTGTGCGAGGCCGATATCACCTCAAAAAATAAAGACAAGGTGAAGCGGTATATGAAGAACTTTAAAGTAGTTCGGGAAAAATTAAAAGAGATTGAAGAGAAGGATGCTGTTCGTAATTTTCAGCCTCCCGTTGACGGGGAGCTAATTATGAAAACATTTAACCTCGCCCCTGGCCGCGAAGTAGGACTTATTAAAGATGCCATTAAAGAAGCCATCCTCGATGGAGAAATACACAATAATTTTGATGAAGCTTTTGCATTTATGCATAAAATTGCAAAAGAAATGGGAATTACCAAAGAAAACTAATCCTGTCTAATTTGAAGCAAAACGGGTAGATGATCACTAAAGCCACCGTTATATTTGAATCCGATATAAGTCCGGTTCAATTTTCGTCCTCCGTGTGTTTTATCCGGCTCAAATAAAAAAGATGGTTTGTAAATCGCCGACATTTCCATTGTCGTTCGAAGTCCGGTTCTTGCCGTTAACAAATTTGGGGACACCATAATCTGGTCGAAAACAAACCACTGGTTTTGATATTTTAATGTTCCTTCAGCTTCTTTCATCCAATCGTATGAAAGATTATACAATTGAACTGATGCTGACAAATTAGATGCTGATTTTGCCCCAAGGTAGGTCTCAATGCTATTATCGTTTGGCTGATCGTTAAAATCGCCAACTATTATAACATTGGCGCGGTTATTTTTTTGGATAACCTCATTGTACTTCGACAAAAGTAATTGAGCAGCCTGCTCACGTAAATAACGGGTTTCAAGCAAGCCGGAATAACGCGACGGCCAGTGATTTACAAAAATATGTAACGTATCGGCTCCGTTAACAACTCCAAATACATGAAGAATCTCTCTGGTTGCTCTTATATTGTCGTGCTCATCCTTCAACGGATAACAGGCATAATCCAACGGATAAAAAGTTTCAGCATTGTAAAGTAGAGCAACGTCAATACCACGCATATCAGGTGATTCCTTATGTATAATTTTATATGGAGTCGATTTTATTGGAGTATCATCAATCAGCCTTTCCAATACATAGCGGTTTTCAACTTCGCATAAACCAATAATATCGGGCATCTCCCAACCATTTGCACTAACAATCACTTTGGATAGATGATTGATCTTCTCCGCAAAACGTTTCCTTGTCCAATGTCGGTCGCCCGATGGCGTATATTCATCGTCGTTTGTCAAAGAATCATTCCTCGTATCAAAAAGGTTTTCGGTATTGTAAAACAGGATTGAAAAGCCAACATTATTTTCCTGTGCCTGCGTTTTTGCAAGTATAAAAATTAAGGGTAAACACAAAATTAAAGTTTTCATTTTATTTTTCGATGCGCTCGTATGCTCCCAAATCGGGGCCATCATCGCTCGTGCGACTTTTATTCAATATATCGAGAGGGAATAGTTTTGAATAAACGGTTGATCCTGCATCTTTTGCAGCCGACAAGGTATCTAAAGCATAATCGTAGTCGTCGTAAGGATCGATAAACCTCGGATCGTAATCACTTCCAACAAGTACATTATTATAGTGATTTTTATTACTGGTGTTCAATGTATCGGGCGCTTGAATTATACAATGATCGAACATGTAATTGAATGCGAACTCACCGTTATCTCCCAGCTCCATCTCGTTTCCAATATTTCCGTAAATTATACTATTGCCAAAAATGGCTTTCGTCAGATCGCCATTGTACGAAATTTGTTCGCCATTTGCATTTTCAACAACAAGAACATTCGAAATAACCAGGGAAGGTGTAGTTCTAACCTTCGTCCCGTATTTTCCCCAATAATTTGCAACTGTAGTATGATAAAATTCGTACTCACCCCCTATCAATAGTGCAACTCCGTAATAGCCACAGTTGGCAATTACATCGTTGTAGGCATATATTTTCGATTTTAAAGCAAATAAACCGGCATATGCCATATTTTCTATTTTCGAATTGGTAAATGCTACTGAAGCGTACCCTTCATTTTCAATTGTACCCACCTGAAGACCTATATTTGCATTCTTAATCGTCACATAGTCGAATGAATTATCATGGCTCCCTGAATAAAGTACCACTCCTTTCCATTGATCGGGAATATTCTCGTATGATGGTTCTAAGCGATCGGCACGAAATACAATGGGCGACTCAAAAGTTCCTTCTGCAATTATATTACCACGCACATACATCCCTGCATCTTTATGAAAGTAGATCTTGGTTCCGGGTTCAATTGTTAAAGTCTCCAAACTGTCAACGTATGCATAGTTATAAACCAGGTAAGGTTTTTCAGCCGTCCAGGTGGTGGTTTTAAGCCGTTTACCTTTAATGAGTTTAAAATCCTGACCGTAAGCTTCAAGTGATATTGTCTGAAAATTTGTATTGGTAGTAAATTCAATCGAGTCCTCAACAACCATCGGAAGATTCTGTCCATTAGGGTCAATGGTAACTTCAACAAAGACGTATATACTGTCTTTTGCCGGAAGTGCAACCTCGTACAGTTCGCTCCCCATATAGCCGTTAATGTTCAACCTGAAATTTGATGCCTCTCCTCCTGCAAGCCTGATGCGGGAGATTAAAATATCCTCATTATAAGGATTACGCACGGTGAAGCGCCGGGTAGTTGAACCAATAGTAGTAAAAATGGTATCGAATGTAACGGTATCGACCGAAAACTGAAGTTGTGCATCATCAGATGTCAGATATCCCTCATCCTCACACGAGAAGAGTATGACAAACACAAGGGCTGCTGCCAATATTTGAAGTAGATATCTAACCAATTTGAATAATTTACTAAGTTATAACGATCAACTTTGACGGTTATTTTACAAATATAAAAAATCAATTCACAATTTTTAACAATTATTTAGAAAGCTTAATCATTTGAGATATGTTTTTCAGCTATTAATGTCAAACCGAGTATAGTAATTGCTCCGTTTAACAT